>JBAXNJ010000009.1:0-14485 GCA_037133815.1 Betaproteobacteria bacterium | reverse complement strand
AACCGACAGGTCTATGTCACCTTGCCCGACATTCGCGGCCGTGAGCAAATTTTGAATGTGCACATGCGCAAGGTGCCAATTGGGCAAGACGTGGCGCCAGCCATCATCGCCCGCGGCACTCCTGGTATGAGCGGTGCTGATCTGGCAAATCTTTGTAACGAAGCCGCTTTGATGGCTGCACGCCGCAATGCGCGCGTTGTCGAGATGGTCGACTTCGAAAAGGCCAAAGACAAAATCTTGATGGGCCCTGAACGTAAGAGCATGGTGATGCCGGAAGAGGAGCGTCGCAACACGGCGTACCACGAGTCGGGCCATGCATTGATTGGCAAATTACTGCCTAAGTGCGATCCGGTTCACAAAGTCACCATCATCCCGCGTGGTCGCGCTTTGGGCGTGACAATGAGCTTACCTGAAAAAGACCGCTACAGCTATGACCGCGACTATATGCTCAACCAAATCAGCATGTTGTTTGGGGGCCGCATAGCTGAAGAAGTCTTTATGCACCAAATGACCACAGGTGCTAGTAATGACTTTGAGCGCGCTACGTCTATTGCCCGTGACATGGTTACCCGCTACGGCATGACCGATGCCTTGGGCCCCATGGTCTACGCTGAAAACGAGGGTGAGGTTTTCTTGGGTCGTTCTATTACAAAGACCACCACCATGAGCGAAGCGACTATGCAAAAAGTCGATATGGAAGTGCGTCGCATCATCGATATGCAATATGCCTTAGCGCGTAGTTTGATAGAAGAAAACGCCGACAAAATGCACACCATGGCCAAGGCCTTGTTGGAATGGGAAACCATTGATAAAGAGCAAATTGACGACATCATGGACGGCAAAGAGCCGCGCCCACCGAAAGACTGGACTCCTAAAACACCATCTTCTGGTCCTGACAGCGGCGGCGCACCTCCAGTGATTGAGCCTGCTCCCAACGCAGCCTAATGCGCTTTAGAAAAAAATACAAATAAACGGGGCGTAGGCCCCGTTTTTGTTGATGGACACACGCATGTTTTGGAAAACCACACGTTTTGAGATAGACCTAGCCACTCCAAAGGTGATGGGTATTGTCAATGTCACGCCTGACTCTTTCTTTGACGGTAGCCAACACGGCAATCTGACATCAGCTTTGAAGCATTGCGAACTGTTACTTAAGCGGGGTGCGGATATCTTGGACATTGGCGGTGAGTCGACTAGACCTGGCGCACAAGAGGTTTCTTTGGAAGAAGAATTGCAAAGAATTTTGCCTGTGGTGAAAGAGGCGGTGCGGTTGAACGTTCCGATATCTGTAGACACCTATAAACCGAAAGTGATGCAAGCCGTGCTGGAAGCAGGCGCAGACATCATCAACGACATATGGGCATTGCGTCAAAAGGGTGCTTTGGATGTGATCGCTAAGCATGGTGGTTGTGGTGTGTGTTTAATGCACATGCATGCTCAGCCTCTGGATATGCAGGTTTATCCCATGGAAGGTTTGGCTGTTCCAACGGTTGTTGCATTTCTTCTAGAGCGTGTGCAGGCGATACTCGCACTCGGGGTTTCTAAAGAACGTATTGCCCTAGACCCTGGGGTTGGGTTTGGTAAAACGGTTGCACAAAATTTCGAGTTGCTCGCACACCAGAAGCAACTGTCTGCCTTGGGTTATCCCTTGTTAGTGGGGTGGTCGCGTAAGTCATCTCTGGGTGCGGTGACTGGTTGCGAGGTTGGTGAACGCCTTGTGCCTAGTGTTGCAGCTGCATTGCTAGCGGTTGAGCGTGGTGCTCAGCTTGTGCGAGTGCACGATGTAGGGGCGACGGTTCAGGCGCTGGCAGTCTGGCGGCACGCACGATTAACCTCGAGCACTTTGCGACAATAAGAAATTACTAAAACTACAAGAAAGCACGCACAAACCATGACACGCAAATACTTCGGCACCGATGGCATACGTGGGCGAGTAGGGCAGTCGCCCATCACGGCTGACTTCGTTTTACGCTTAGCGCATGCAGTGGGTCGCGTACTCAGAAAAACAGAGGACAAACCGACCGTATTGATCGGTAAAGACACCCGCATTTCTGGCTATATGTTGGAGTCCGCTTTGGAGTCGGGCTTTAACTCTGCAGGTGTGAATGTTGTTTTGTTGGGTCCGTTGCCAACCCCTGGTGTTGCCTATTTAACGCGCGCGCAACGAGCCAGCTTAGGCGTGGTCATCAGTGCTAGCCATAACGCATTTGACGACAACGGCATCAAATTTTTCAGTGCGCATGGCACCAAACTCAGCGATGCATGGGAAATGGATGTCGAGTCTGCATTAGATGAAGCTCCCGTGTGGGCAGACTCCGCCAATTTGGGTAAAGCCAAAAGATTGGATGATGCGGCAGGTCGGTACATCGAATTTTGTAAAAGCACTTTCTCTAATGAGCTCACACTCAAAGGTCTCAAGATCGTTGTAGATGCAGCACATGGTGCGGCTTATCAAATCGCGCCAAAAGTGTTCCATGAGTTGGGAGCGGAGGTCATTGCGATTGGATGTACACCCGATGGGTTGAACATCAACCATGAAGTCGGTGCTACCCACCCAGATGCTTTAGTCAAAGCCGTCAAAGCCAATCAAGCTGATTACGGTATCGCTTTGGATGGCGATGCCGATAGGTTGCAGTTGGTTGATGCCAGTGGTCGTCTTTTTAATGGCGACGAGTTGTTGTACTTAATGGTTGATGACAGATTAAGTCAGGGAGAAAAAATCCATGGCGTAGTGGGTACCTTGATGACCAACATGGCGGTTGAACTTGCCTTTCAAAAACGTGGCATCGCATTCGTACGTAGCAAGGTAGGTGACCGCTATGTATTGGAAGAGCTTGAAAAACAGCAATGGATTTTGGGTGGCGAAGGTTCTGGCCATTTATTGGTGTTAGACAAGCACACCACAGGCGATGGCTTGGTGAGCGCATTGCAAATATTGCAAACCTGTGTGCGCAGTGGACGCACTATGGCTGAGTTGTTGTTTGATGTCACTCTTTATCCACAAACCTTGATCAATGTTCGTTTGCGTGCTGACCAAAAATGGCAAGACAACTCGCTCTTAAAGCAAGAGACGCAAAAAGTAGAAGCAGAGCTAGGACAGACGGGGCGTGTATTGATTCGCGCCAGTGGGACAGAGCCTTTGGTGCGCGTAATGGTGGAGGCGCGAGACAATGCCCAAGCCCGATCGTGCGCCGAGCGTATCGCCGCTACTTTGCAATGACATATGGTCTTGACCCCATCATTAATATCACGCTACAAATTATGTGGCGCCTACTTTAAGGCGCACTTTTTAGTATATTAGTATTATTTATTTGTCATATAAATGTCATATCAACACCATACAGTCTTGTTGTATCTACTAATTAAGGACCCATGTGAAAACCAAACGCAACTTCGTGAAAACCCTAGCGATGACAGCGATTGCCTCTTTGGCGATCGGTACAGCTTTTGCCGCTGAAATTACTGGCGCCGGCGCTACTTTCCCCTTCCCAATTTATGCCAAATGGGCTGAAGCTTATAAGGCAGCTACTGGTAACAGTTTGAATTACCAATCTATCGGCTCTTCTGGTGGTATTCGCCAAATCAAAGCCAAGACAGTGACATTTGGTGCAACTGACGCGCCAGTTGCTGGAGCAGATCTTGACAAAGACGGCATGGTTCAGTTCCCTGCCATCATCGGCGGAACTGTTCCTGTTTTAAATATCGAAGGTATCAAGCCTGGCGAATTGCGTATTTCTGGCCCAGTGTTGGCAGAGATGTTTACTGGTGCGATCACCAAATGGAATGACGCCAAGATTGCTGCGTTAAACCCTGGTAAAAAATTACCTGACTTAGAAATCACAGTCGTGCACCGCGCTGATGGCTCTGGCACTACATTTAATTTCACAGACTATTTGTCTACTGTGAGCAAAGACTTCAACGACAAAGTAGGTAAGGGTGCTGCAGTCAAGTGGCCAGCCGCAACCTCCGTCGGTGGCAAAGGTAACGAGGGTGTTGCCGCTAACGTGACACGCATTAAAGGTTCAATTGGCTATGTGGAATATGCCTACGTCAAAAAGAACAACATGATTTTCATGCAGATGCTCAACGCCGATGGCAAGTATGTGGCACCTGATGACAAAACATTTGCTTCAGCTGCAGCTGGAGCCGATTGGTTCAGCGTCCCAGGTATGGGCATTTCTATGGTCAACGCCAAGGGCGCTGACAGCTGGCCAATCAGCACAGCATCATTTATCTTGATGTACAAAGAACCAACTGACAAAGCAGCATCTGGTGAAGCTTTGAAATTCTTTGACTGGTCTTTCAAGAACGGCAAGAAAATGGCTGAAGATTTAGATTACGTTGCACTGCCAGACAAGTTAACTGACCAAATCCGTAGTCGCGTTTTCTCGCAAATCCAAAAATAATTTAGTTAGTTGTCAATGAATCCGTCGGTTCATATGTGCACCGACGGATTTTTTAGTTAGCGAGGAGACCAAAATGAATATGCCTACTATCTCCATGGAGGGTGGCCATCTTGTCAGCAACGACATGGTGATGATTGCAAAAAAACAGCGCTTACAAGACTTCTTTTTCCATCGAGTCACGCAAGGATTTTCCTTGTTAGTCCTTGTGGCGCTGCTTGGAATTATTATTTCCCTTTTCATCAACGCTTGGCCAACTTTTCAAAAATTTGGTCTTCAATTCATTTGGCGTGTTGAGTGGGACATCATTAAGCAAGATTTCGGTGCCGCGATTGCCGTTGTAGGTACCGTTGCCAGTGCTGCTATTGCTATGGTGCTGGCGGTTCCATTGGCCTTTGGCATAGCGGTATTTCTAACGGAAACCTGCCCAGCTTGGCTACGCAGACCCTTGGGCACATCCATCGAACTGTTGGCAGCAGTTCCTTCCATCATTTACGGTATGTTTGGCCTGTTTGTATTTGCTCCGCTTTTCGCAGACTTCATTCAAGTCCCTGTGAAGGCCGTGCTTGGCGGCATGCCGCTTATTGGATTCCTGTTTGGTGGGGCAACCAATGGCATGGGCATATTGGCTGCGGGAATTGTTCTGGCTTTTATGGTGCTGCCTTTTGTTGCTGCGGTGATGCGCGATGTGTTTGAAATTACACCTGCCATTCTTCGTGAGTCAGCTTATGGTTTAGGCTGTACAACCTGGGAGGTTGTTAGAAAAGTGGTTCTGCCCTATACCCAAAAAGGGGTGATCGGTGGCGTCATGTTGGGACTTGGCCGTGCATTAGGTGAAACCATGGCTGTGACATTTGTGATTGGGAATGCAAACCGCATGCCTTCTTCCTTGTTCTCTCCCGGTACTTCGATTGCGTCGGTTTTGGCTAATGAATTCGGTGAGGCCGAGGGCTTGCACTTCTCCACCTTGTTTGCACTTGGATTCTTGCTGTTTGCAATTACGTTTGTTGTTTTGGCTGCTGCAAAAGCAATGATCAACCGCGCTGAAAAAGCCAAAGGTTCTTGAAAGAGCATTATGCAAATTGATCACACCCTTTATATGAAAAGACGTATTGCAAGCCAAATTGGCTTGGCTTTGTCTATGTCTGCCATGGCTGTTGGCCTGGCAGTACTGATCTGGATTTTGTACATTCTGTTTTCAAACGGTTTATCAGCTCTGGACTTGAATTTGTTTACCCACGATACACCTGCCCCTGGTACTGAGGGGGGAGGCTTACGCAACGCGATCTTGGGTAGTCTGATGATTGTTACGCTCACTGTTTTGGTATCTACGCCAATAGGCATATTGGCGGGTATATACCTGACTGAATTCGGAGACGAAAGTAAAACGGCAGAACTCACACGATCTGTGACTGACATCATGCTGTCTGCTCCCTCCATCGTGTTGGGATTGTTTGTCTACGCGATTGCTGTGTCCACAGTCGGTAACTTCTCTGGTTACGCGGGTAGTTTGGCTTTGTCATTGATCGCTATACCCGTAGTGATGCGCACAACCGAAAATATGTTGCGCTTGGTGCCCGGTAGTTTGCGCGAGGCTGCATTTGCATTGGGTGCGCCACGTTGGAAAGTATCCACCATGGTGACCTTGCGCGCGGCTAAAAGTGGCGTAATGACTGGCATATTGTTGGCTGTGGCGCGTATCAGCGGAGAGACTGCGCCATTGCTTTTCACTGCTTTAAACAACCAATTTTTTAGCACGAATATGGGAGCGCCCATGGCTAATTTGCCTGTTGTGATTTTCCAGTTTGCAATGAGTCCTTACGATAACTGGGTTCGATTGGCTTGGGCAGGTGCCTTGCTGATAACTATGACCGTCTTGGTTCTGAATATCTTGGCGCGGGTTGTTTTTAGAGACAAAGTGCATTGATGCGCTTTGAAGTTCTATCTCTTCATAAAATATTGGAATCACTATGGATCAAACTTCACAATTAAAAAACGCTATTGAAGTTAAAAACCTCAACTTCTTTTATGGCAAATTTCAAGGACTCAAAAATGTCTCCATGAATATTGCTGAACGCAAGGTGACAGCTTTTATCGGTCCTTCAGGGTGCGGTAAGTCCACGTTGTTGCGAACCCTCAATCGCATGTACAGCCTATACCCCGGACAACGGGCAGAAGGTGAAATTAATTTTTATGGCCAAAACATATTAGATAAAAGCCAAGATTTGAATCTTTTGCGAGCGCGTGTCGGTATGGTTTTCCAAAAGCCAACGCCGTTTCCTATGACCATCTATGACAACATCGCTTTTGGTGTGCGTTTGTATGAAACCCTGAGCGAAAGCGAGATGGATGAGCGGGTGGAATGGGCATTGTCCAAAGCGGCTTTGTGGACAGAGGTGAAAGACAAGCTTGGTCAAAATGGTTTGTCACTCTCTGGTGGTCAACAGCAACGACTCTGTATTGCCCGTAGTGTTGCCGTCAAGCCTTCTGTTCTTTTGCTCGATGAGCCGACTTCTGCGCTAGACCCCATTTCTACAGGTAAAGTGGAAGAGCTTGTCAATGAATTAAAGTCAGACTATACGATTGCCATCGTGACCCATAACATGCAGCAGGCTGCTCGTGTGAGCGACTTCACTGCTTATATGTATTTGGGTGAGTTGATTGAATTTGGTGAAACTGAGCAAATTTTCTTCAAACCCAAAATGACTGCCACCGAAGATTACATTACTGGCCGTTTCGGCTAAAACGAGAGAGACCCATATGCCTGATAAACATTTATCCTCACAATTTGATGCCGAGCTCAATCAAATCTCTACCAACGTTATGGAGATTGGTGGCTTGGTGGAGTCTCAAATTCGCCAAGCGATTTACGCACTTTCTAACTTTAACCTCGATGTGGCAAACGATGTCTTGGTGACTGAGAACCGCGTCAACGCCTTAGAAATTGAAATTGACCGTGAAATTGCCTCGGTTATCAGTCGTCGGCAACCTACAGCCAGAGATTTACGCTTATTGCTAGCGATGTCTAAAACCACCGCCAACTTAGAGCGTGTCGGAGACGAGGCAGCAAAGATTGCGCGTATGGTCAAGTCCATCATTGATGGCGTAGCACCCCGTGCATTGCCTTCCTCCGATTTGCGTGTTTCCGGTGAACTTGCCTCTGGCCTGCTGCGCAAAGCCCTCGATTCTTTTGCCCGACTAGACGTTCCAACCGCCGTGGCTATCTTGCGCGAAGACGACTTAATAGACCAAGAATTTGACGGCTTTGTTCGTAAGCTCATCACCTACATGATGGAAGACCCACGCACTATCTCGGCCAGCTTGGACTTACTATTTATCGCTAAAGCGATTGAACGTATTGGCGACCATTCCAAAAATATCGCTGAATTTATTATCTATATTGTCAAAGGCGAAGACGTGCGCCACACACCATTGGCCGATATCGAAGCAGCCATGAATATCAACAATTAATCAAACGGCATGAAAATCCCGCGCGTATTAGTTGTTGAAGATGAAAAAGCTATTTCCGAGCTGATTTCTGTCAATTTGCGTCACCATGGCATGTTGGCTGTTTTGGCAGAAGATGGAGACGCCGCGCAAGCCGCCATTGACGAGGTACTGCCAGACGTTATCTTGTTAGATTGGATGTTGCCAGGCCAAAGTGGATTGGTTTTAGCTAAACGCTGGCGTTCAGATCCTCGCACCAAGCTAACACCGATATTGATGCTGACGGCTCGCGGCGACGAGCCAGACAAAATCGCTGGCCTAGATGCAGGTGCTGACGACTACATCACCAAGCCTTTTTCTACTCAAGAACTTTTGGCGCGTATACGTGCTGTTTTGAGGCGTCGCGCGCCCGAGCAAGCCAGCGATATAGTGCGAATTGGTGCCTTGCAATTAGACGGATCTACGCACCGTGTAAGCTATCAAGACACCCCCCTTCGTCTTGGTCCTACCGAGTTCAAGTTACTCAACTACTTCATGCACCACGCAGAACGTGTGCATTCACGCAGTCAATTGCTAGACCGCGTGTGGGGTGACCATGTGTTCATTGAAGAACGTACTGTTGACGTCCATGTAAAACGTCTACGGGAAGCGCTAGGCGCTGCAGGTGCTATGGTGGAGACAGTCCGTGGAGTTGGGTATAGACTCACGGCTTCTGTCACCCCTGATGCCTGAGGTTCTTAGTGTTTGGTCGGGTTTTTAGTTCATTTGTTTTACTTATCTCTGGCGCTACGCTGGGGTATTTTTGGGCGCAATCTCAAGAGTTACAAGCAACTTTTTATTTGGTCGTTGGTAGCTTAGTAGGCGCAATGCTCTGGTGGTTTTGGGATGCCATCCGAGGATTGCGCGTTGTTTATTGGTTGCGATACGGAGATTTGGCAGAAGTCCCCAATACATTTGGCTTGTGGGGAACGGTGGTCGATAGAACGCGAAGACTCCTGAGAGAACGCGATCGCGCCATAAATTCCAGTGAGCAGCGTTTAAAAGATTTCTTGTCCGCCATACAAGCTTCGCCTAATGGTGTCGTGCTTTTGGACGAGAATTTTCAAATTGAATGGTGCAATCTGACGGCTGCATTTCAATTAGGTATTGAGCCCGAGCGTGATTTGGCGCAACGTATTGGTAACTTGGTACGCGACCCTATTTTTTCTGCTTATATGATGATCTCAGATGTGGCTGAGCCAATTGTGATTGAGGGTCGAGGCAAGAACCCCAACATCCCATTGCGCATATCTATACAACGCCATTCTTATGGCGAAGGTAAGCAGTTGCTGATCACACGTGACGTCACGGTAGTTGAGCAAGCGGATGCTATGCGACGCGATTTTGTGGCCAATGTGTCGCATGAAATTAGGACACCTCTCACGGTCCTTGCTGGGTTTGTTGAAACCCTACAGACTTTAAAACTGACGGACCAAGAGCAAGATAAATATCTAGCGCTCATGGCTAGCCAAGCGCATCGGATGCAAAGCTTGGTGGATGATTTACTTACTTTGTCGCGTCTTGAAGGTAGTCCAATTCCTGGGTTTACCAACTCCACAGTACTTTCTCACTTGGTGGAAGCATGTCAAAGCGAGGCGCAGCAGCTTTCAAAATTGTTATTTCAAGAAAAAATTTCCCAAGTGATTGTTTTTGAAACAGACCCAGTGATTCAAAACTACCTTCTACTGGGTGAACCCCGTGAATTACAAAGCGCGCTTTCCAATTTAGTCAGCAATGCAGTCCGCTACACCCCGCAAGGTGGGCGCATTGAAGTGCATACATTTTTGTCGGCGGATGGAAATTTGAATCTGCAAGTCAAAGATACTGGCCCAGGCATTGCGCCTGAACATTTGCCACGTTTAACAGAACGTTTTTACCGTGTCGATCGGAGCCGCTCGCGTGAATCGGGAGGCACTGGGCTAGGCTTAGCCATTGTGAAACACGTGATGCAACGCCACGGTGGGCAGTTACAAATTACCAGTATTGCAGGGCAAGGGTCTTGTTTTAACCTGGTTTTCCCACCAACGCGTTGGAAACAATACGTAGCTCTCTAGCGGACTTTGCGATAAGCATGTATCCAGAGTACTGGAAACAATGCCAATGCAGTCAGCACCAAGGCAAATGTGCTGGTTTGCCAAAACGTGATGGGCGAATGTGTTTGTAGCCAGGTTAAGTTTTCAAACTGAATAAAACCGTAGGACACGGCATAGCCACCAGCCAATCCAATTCCCCATAAGGTGACGGCGTAGGTAAGAAGTGGGAAGAGGGTAATACGGTAACTGCGCAGTGCAAAGACGCAAAAAACTTGCATGGCATCTGCAAGTTGGTAGCACGCTAACCAATACAGTAACTCGGCTGCCAACTCTGCCACCGCAGGTGACTGCGTGTAGAAAAGCACCACCTCTTTTTGAAACACAACCAAGAAAAGACTCAAAAGAGATCCAAAGAGGATCACCAGTGTCAAACCATCACGCAAGGCTTTTCTGGCATGTTGAAACTGGTTAGCACCCAACCAATAACTCACCCGCGCGCTGCAAGCAATAGAGAGCGAGAGTGGCACCATGTAGAGCAATGCCGCCATCGAAGCCGTGATTTGGTGGCTAGCGGATGCCACGACGCCAAGACGCGCAATAAACAAAGCCATTAAGGTGAAAGAAGTGACTTCCACTCCTATGGCAAGACCACTGGGAATACCTAGTTTTAAGAATTGCCAGAGCACTGAGAAGTCAGGCGCTTCCATGCGTCGCCAAAAAGCGTAAGGCTTGTAATAGTCTTGTACGCGCAACAAGACCAACCCGAACACCACCATTGCAATATTCACCACAAGCGTTGCCCAAGCACATCCCACCAAACCCATGGGTTCAAAAATGCCTGGCACGCCTAAGACCAGCAAAATAGACAAAGGTATTTTGCAGATCAAACCTGCCACTTGTACCAAAGTGACGGCGCGCGGACTGCCCAAACCTTGGTTCAAGGTACCAAACAACCTAAACAAAAGCGATGCAGGTAAGCCAAAGGCAATGACAGTCAAATAGTCATGTACCTCCAACTGCAAATGCGCGGGGACTTGCGCCCAATTTAGTAATGGTGTGGGATGCAAGAGCACCGCCATTCCAAGAGCCGATGTCAGCAGCACAACATATAAAGCTTGACGCACGGATTGGCCGACTGCTGCATATTTTTTGGCGCCTTGCAATTCGGCCCAAATCGGGAGCAGCGCTTGCACGATGCCCATGAGCGCGACGTGCACCGAGATGTAAGTTGCTGACCCCACCGACAAAGAGGCTAGGGCAGTGTCGGCATAGCGTGCAGCCACGATCGTGTCGGTAATTCCAAACGCCATGACCGCTACCTGACCAACCAAGATCGTTCCTGCATGGCGCAGGATATGTGCGCGCTCAGTCATTTGTTTTTATTTATCTCGACGCACGTACAGGGTGACGTTTTCATTTTTATTGGCAGGGCGTTTGATAGTTTCTATGCGTCGCCATTCTTTGATGAGCGCTACTTGCACCAATTCTGGACGTGAATCGTTGTCTACCAATAACCAAGGGCATGAGGCATTTTGTGGCGATTGGGCATCGTCTAAGGGCTTGATTTCAAAGCCGCCGTAGTAATGGAAAGCAGTCATTTGCCCGACATTCAGACCGTACGTCATCATGCAACCAGACGTTGCAGCACTTTGGGTTTTCATCGTCTGTTGAATTTGCTGTATCCAAGGTACATAGCTTCGGGCAAAGTCCAAAAGCGGCAGCCATAAGCTCATGAGTAGCAACCAACATAAGGCTGCACCGCCTGCGGGTAGGACCAAACTTTTCCACATGGCTTGGCGATGCCTGCCCACGCGCCATCGCACCAACCATGCCCAGATCGCTGTGGCAATTAGCGCAAAAACAAAAGCCAAAACACTAAAGGTTGGCGTAAAGCCAGGAGCCAGACGTGCCACGTTGGCGGCAGGTTGTGGCGGCCATCCCGTTTGCATCGCAATCCAAATCACCCAAATGATGAAGGCACAGCCTGTAAAAAAGATAAGCGTGAACCAATCAATAAATGCAGAAAAGCTACGTCTAAATGTGGGAAGTGCAAAAGCAGCGAGGGTTGCCATGGGTGGCAAAGCCAGCAAGAGCGTTTGGTCTTCGGTACGGGTCAACATCGCTACGCATATGGAAAGCGCCGTGAACCATAAAGGCAGAACCAAATGACGGCTCCAATTTCGTGTTAACCATTGTCGCCGCCACTGCCATAGTGTCCACAACACCAAAGGCCATGCAGGCCACATGAACCACACCAGCAAATCAAACAAGCCACGCCAATCGTTCCAATTTCTTTCTTTAGTGGATAAGCGCCAATGAAACAGGTCAAAGTAATTGGCCATAGTCGCAATGCCTATGGCGCAAACAAATAAGGCGCATGCATACATGCGCATCGGTAAATCGCTTTCATTTTCTTTGTCGAAAAAAATGATCAAACCAACGCCACTAGCCAATACAACAGACAGAGTTGGAGCGCCACTCAAACTCAAGCCCATCAAAGCCACCACCAAAGCGATGGAGCTTTTGATGGGGTGATAGGCAAGTGCAGAAGCACCAAAAAATGCACAACCAAAAAAAGACAATTGCATCAACATGGGTGTTGCTTCGTGCGACAGCAAGGCCAAGCCTAAGCAGGCAATCAAAGCGAGTGTGGCGCTGTCTGCAATGGTTCTTGCATAGTCTTTGGGTTTTGCTTCACCACCAAAAGCAAAGGCGACAGGTTGTGCCCGTGCGCCAAGTCCTAAATAATAGGCCCCATACCAAGTGCTAATCAATGTCAGGGCGAGCAACATAGCAAATGGAATGCGTGCGGCAGAACCTGCTGGCAACCAACTCGGCGCCAAGCCAATCGCCCAAGCGCCCATCCAATAAGCCAGTGGTGCATCCAAAGGCAGTGTTTGGCCCCACACAGTGGGATGTAGCCAATCGCTGTGTCCTTGCGCCAAGGCCAACATTTGCCCAAAGACTTGGAGTTCTTCGCCCTTCCATGGCTCTCTGCCTACTAAGCCTGGAACCAAATAAGCCAAGCAAAACAGCCACAACGCTATGCGTGGCAAAGGCCTTACAGCACTTTGCGCAACGATGGCGGGTGTGGGATCGTGTGACTGAGTCAAAGTAGTGAGAGTTAAAAAACTAAAGGCTATAAACAAAAAAGGCAGCGCCGGAAACGGGCTGCCCTTTGAGTAGGAGGCGAAAGGGCTTATTTGGCAGCCGTTTTGCCGTATTTGTTGCGGAAGCGTTCCACGCGTCCACCCATGTTGTCCACAGATTTTTGTGTACCGGTGTAGAAGGGGTGCGACTCACTTGTGGTGTCCAACTTGTAGAGGGGTAACTCGCGGCCATCGTCCATTTTGACGGTTTCTTTGGTGTTGGCGCACGAGCGCGTCACAAACTTAAAACCGTTGGACATGTCCACAAAGCACACTTCGCGGTAGTTTGGGTGAATTCCTTCTTTCATGATCTGTTCCTTTTCAACTGCGCTAGCCACATTAAAAAATCTCAATGCACTTGGCCACAAAACCCAATATTATGCCATAAACAGCCTTGTTTACTGCAAAACGCCCAAGGCAAACCATAGGCTGAAGACTCCTAAAAGGGTGGACAGCGTGACCAAACCAGCCACCATGGAGCCGTCATATCCCATTCGGTTAGCTAAAACATAACAACTCGACGCAGTAGGCAGAGCAGAAAATGCAAGCAAAACGCTGGTTTGCAGAGTGTCTAGACCGAACAAGCGGGATAGGCCCCAAGCCAAAATGGGTATGAAAAAATGACGAATAAGTAACACGGAAGCGCCTAATACCTTGGCTTTTTGTAATCGTCCCAATTCCATACCAGCACCTGCCGCCATCAAACCTAGGCTGACCGAGGACGATCCCACGCGCTGCAAGGTTGGAGCGGCCCATTCTGGAATATGTAAGCCAAGTAAATTGGCAATGAGTCCAGATACTGTTGCCAATATGAGTGGGTTGCGTACGAGCTCAGCTAAAAATCCTTTCTCACCATTTTTGGCCATGGGCCATACCGATGCGATATTGAAAATAGGGACGCATACGCCCAATAAAACGGCCATTAAGACAAGCGCAGGTGGACCCCCCATTCGCTCCGTTACCGCTAGTGCAATGTAGGAATTGAACCTGAACGCAATTTGTGCGCTGCTTGCATGCAAGCGGGTATCTATATGGCGACCTAAAACAGGCAAATATGGCAACGCATAGGCCATCGCGATACCGCACAAACCCATCAAAACACCAGCTTGCAAAAAATGGGTCAGGCTTTGAATGTCCAGATCAGTACGCGCGATGGTGGTGAACAATAAAACAGGAAATAAAAAGTAATACACCAAACTTTCAACCTGAGACCACATTGAACGATTAAGCGCAGTAAAGCGACAAAGCAAGTAGCCACACAAGATAAGGGAAAAATCAGGCGCAAGAAGAGGTAAATAATCCATACCTAAGAATACCTCGACTTTTATTGCGTCTTCGCAATGCGTTTACGGTTATATTTTGTTGTACTTATTGTGCAAAGTTTTGATTTAGGAGTTTTCAAATGAAAAGTCGG
>JBAXNJ010000008.1:0-14680 GCA_037133815.1 Betaproteobacteria bacterium | reverse complement strand
GGTACGCCAGCGAGGCAGCCAAAGTTAGAAACAACAAATTACGCCCAGGCACAAAAGTATTGGGCAAACCCGATTGCTCCATTTGAAACGCCATATCGCGCGTCAACGATGTCTCACTCACCTGCCCCAGCACACCAAGGTCGAGCAAATGGTCTTCGCCTAACTTATCCGCCCATTGCGGAAATATCGCGCGTATTTGCGCCAGCACTTCTACACGCGCAGTGAGTTCTACCAAATGGCGCTGGCGGTAATCAAAAGCCAATGTTTCGACGCGTTCATATTGAGACAGTGCATGCGCCAAGCAGGTGGTGGAATCTTGCCCGCCCGAAAACAAAACCAAAGCATTGCGGTGCATTGCGGTTCTCATGTCTTGGGTTTCTTCTCTGGCCATTGAAAGAACATGGTATAGCGACGCTCGACCAAGGGGCTATTAAATCCCCATGCCAAACAGCGGCCCAAATGCGGCGGCGGTGTGTTCAAGTCTTTCACCGCGAAAGTACCTTGAATCGATTGAAACGCCGCCGTCGCCAAATTAAAAAGTAATTCGCGTAAATGTGTACACCCCTGCTCATTGCCCAGATGCAAATCAATCGATTTGCGCCAGCCTCTGGCCATACAGGCACCCACCATTCTTTGCATGGGCGCAGCAGCTTGCGGGCATTCTCCATGGGGCACATTGTTCATAGAGACTTCTATCGACTGCACCACCAAATTGGTGTCTACCGTCACACGAATATGCATGTCGTGGATAGGTTCATTCGGCTGCCAAGTGTGCTCCCCAGGGATATTGAACACCATGGGTTTGGTATCGCGCATATGGCCTTCAATATCCCAAAGGCCATCTTCACGTTGAAAGCCTTGGTAGTTGACGCTTCTTGTGTGCGCGAGCGCGCGGGGTTGTGCGGGTGATAGGGGCACGGTTTACTTTCTAGTCACTAACCCTTCAATTGTCTGTCATCTTGAAGCACTAAACTTAAGGCCATGCTTTACCAAATATTTTCTTTGCTGCTCAACGTCACCGTGAGCTTAGTGGCTGGCACTTGCTTATTGCGTTTGTATATGCAGTTCCAACGCGTCAGCTTGTCTTTGCAATCTGGCAATCCGTTTGCACCGTTTATTTTTGCCTTCACCAATTGGTGCGTGTTACCGCTTAGGCGATTCATTCCGCCTTTTGGTAGGCTAGATACCGCGAGCTTGGTCGCCGCTTATTTAGTGGTGCTTGCCAAGTTGTGCGTAATCGCCTTGATGTCTCAGGTTGAACCCAATTGGCAGGCCTTGGCAGTTCTAAGTTTGTTAGAAATTGTGCATCTGGCTATGTCAAGCATGGTGTGGCTGGTCATTGCTTATGCGCTTTTGTCTTGGATTAAAGCTGGTTCAGAGGCTGGATATTTCTTAGGGCGTTTGGTAGAGCCTTTGTTGCAGCCATTTCGTAGCGTGTTGCCACAAATAGGTGGGATAGACCTTTCACCCTTGGCACTTTTGGTGCTTTTACAAATTTTAGAAATAGTGATCAACCATTTGACGGGAATGTTGTTACTTTGAATATTCTCTAGACTGACCTCTAGGTGACAGTTTCAGGCGCCTTGGAGGGGTCGGCAAGGGTTTGCTCGGGTGTATACCCGGTCGGCTATTCGTAGCATGGTGGTAGTTAACCCACTGGAGCACTCACCATGAAACGTAGACAACTTATTACCGCCGCCGCTCTAAGCGCAGCTGCATTCACAGCCACTAGCACTTTGGCACAAAGCGGTCCTTATCCCAATCGCCCGATCAAAATGATCGTGCCTTATGCGGCAGGTGTTTCGCCAGACATTGTGGCGCGCTTGATTGGCGAAAAACTCGGGCAAGCATTGGGGCAGCCGATCATTATCGACAACCGTCCTGGTGCGGGAGGCATGATTGGTGCCGAAGTAGCCGCGACTATGCCTGGCGATGGATACAACCTGTTTTTCACAGTGAAGGGGCCGATGGCTATCGCGCCACACATCTACCCTAATGCTAAGTACAACCCACTCAAAGATTTCAAAGCTATTTCGCAAGTCTTGATCGTCCCTCACATTCTCACGGCTACGCCTAGTGCCCCCTACAACACCATGAAAGAGATGGTCGAGTACGCCAAACGCAACCCAGGCAAAATTGACTATGCATCTGCAGGCGTGGGTTCACAACCCCATATCGCTTTGGAAGCTTGGGCTACACGTTTAGGCATTTCGTTTAACCACATCCCTTATAAAACTGTTCCAGGTCCAGACGTTATGAGCGGCGTAGTCAGCATGTATTTAGAAGCATCGACAACCGCAATTCCATCTATCAAGGCCGGCAAGATCAAAGCGCTTGGCATTTCAGGTGCTGAACGTATCGCAAGCTTGCCCGATGTGCCAACGATGACTGAATTTTCGCCAACGCTAGATGTGAACGGCGTGATTGGTAATTCATGGCATGGCGTATTCACTCCGTCAAGCACGCCTGACGATATCGTTAACCGACTCAACACAGAAATCATCAAGGTTGTGAAAATGCCAGACATACAAGAACGTCTGCGCGGATTAGGACTCACGCCCACGGGAACTTCTGCCAACGTATTGAGCACTGGCATGGCTTCTGACTACCAGTACTGGGGACAGTTGATTCGTGATCTCAAAATCAAAGTTGATTGACGCTACTGCTGTCCGCGCGATGCTGCTTTGCATGCATCGCATTCGCCAATTTGAAGAAGCTGCGGGCCTTGCCCTCAAAGATGGGCATGTAAGGGGCTCTGTTCACCAATACAGCGGTGAAGAAGCGATTGCGACTGGCATATGCCACCACTTACTCGAGCAAGATTTTGTCTCTAGTTACCACCGTGGCCACGGCCACGCGATTGCTAAAGGTGTATCGCCCGCGCGCATGATGTGCGAACTCTTTGGTCGTGCTGGTGGTACTAGTGGTGGTAAAGGCGGCTCGATGCATATCGCCGATTTTTCTAAAGGCATGTTGGGCGCCAATGGTGTCGTGCCGGACGGCGTGACGATTGCAGTGGGCGCAGCACATGCCATCAAAATGCAAAAGCGACCTGAAATAGTGGTCGCATTTTTTGGCGACGGCGCCATGAACCGTGGGCCTTTGTTTGAAGCATTTAACTGGGCCAAGTTATTTAATTTGCCTGTGCTTTTTGTATGTGAAGACAACGGTTATTCCGTCACGCTCAAAACCAAAGATTTCACTGCAGGCCCGCCGTTTATTGAACGAGCGAAATCGTTTGGGATTCCCACCTACAGCATCAACGGTAACGATGTAGTGACGGTTGCCAATATGGCCGGGCCATTGATTGACGCGATTCGCCAAGGTAGTGGTCCGCAGTTTTTACACGCCACGACGTATCGCTGGTATGGCCATTTGGCACACGATAAAGGTTTGTACCGCGATCCTGCGGAAGTGCTTGCTGCAAAAGAAGACGATTGCATTCGCCATGCAGAAGCTTGGTTGCTGCAACACGGTGCTAACGCACAAGAGTTGACATCACTTGCAAAACAAGCAGATGAAGAAATCCAATACGCTGTCAAAGATGCACTAGTCGCACCATTTCCAGACGCCTCCACTGCATGGCAAGACGTGCAAGACATCGGGAGCCCGTCATGGGCGTGATGACCTATTCGCAAGCAGGTTGCTTGGCATTGCGTCAAGAAATGGAAGCCAATGACAAGGTCTGGGCCTTAGGTGAAGACGTGGGTCCCGAAGGTGGCGTAGCAGGTCAATATTTGGGACTGCAAAAAATTTTTGGTAAAGAGCGCATTGTCGACACACCCATTTCTGAATCGATGATCATGTCTGCCGCCATTGGCTCTGCACTTTTGGGCATGCGCCCTGTTGCTGAAATGCGCTACGCAGACTTTGCCTTGTGTGCAGCCGATGAAATCATCAACCAAGCGGCCAAGGTGCGCTATATGCTCGGTGGCCAAGTGCGCGTGCCTATGGTGATTCGTCAACCGATTGGCATGCGTTGGGGCATGGCGGCGCAGCACTCACAGAGTAACGAAAACTTGTGGGTGGGCACAGCAGGGTTGGTAGTAGTGGCATCGGCTACACCGGCCGACAACCACGGTCTACTAAAAGCTGCGATTCGTTGTGATGACCCTGTTGTGTTCATGGAGCACAAGGAGCTCTGGCTCACCACAGGCGACGTCGATGAAAGCGCTGGGCCTATTGAACTCGGCAAGGCTGCTATTCGTAAAACAGGTAAAGACATTACTTTGCTAAGTTGGTCCAAATCTGCAAACGACTGTTTGAGCGCAGCAGCGCTGCTTACGAAAAAAGGGATTGATGCGGAAGTGATTGACCTACGAACCCTCTGGCCTTGGGATCGCGAGACCGTATTTGCATCGATCGAAAAAACCAAGCGTATCTTGGTCGTTCACGAATCATCTAAGGTGGGCGGATTTGGTGGTGAGCTACTTGCCGAGATTTCAGAAAACTTCTTTGGTAAATTGAAATCGGCTCCCACGCGCCTTGGTTCACCCCGCATTCCCGTGCCCTATGCTAAAAACTTGGAAGACCTATGCAGAGTGGATGCGACAATGATTTGTCAGACAGCACAAAAATTGGTGCAGTCAGGGCAAAAGTTATAAATACGTTTTCGCATTGCTAAGGAAAAATATGCAAGCCGCTTGGTACTCAAAAATTGGCGAAGCAGCCGATGTTTTGGAATTTGGTGAACAACCTACGCCTGAGCCACTCGCTGGTGAAGTCCGCGTCAAACTGGTCACCTCGGGTGTGAATCCATCGGACGTGAAGTCACGCAGGGCAAGACCCGTCACCGACCCACTCATCATTCCGCATAGCGATGGTGCTGGGGTGATCGATGCAGTGGGCGACGGTGTTTCTTCCAAACGCGTTGGTGAACGCGTATGGGTGTGGAACGCACAGTGGAAACGCGCACTTGGCACAGCCAGTGAATTTATCTGTTTGCCCCAAGCCCAAGCGGTCACCTTGCCTGAATTGGTAAGTTTTGAAGCGGGAGCGTGTTTTGGAATTCCTGCATTGACTGCGATCGAAGCCGTGCGACTGGCTGGCGACATCAAAAATAAAACTGTTTTGGTCATTGGTGGCGCCTCCGCTGTTGGTCACTACATCACGCAATTGGTAGTGTTAGCCGGTGGCAGAGTGATTGCCACCATCGGCTCCGCCGCCAAAGCAGCCCACGCCAAAGATGCGGGCGCGCTAGATGTGGTGAATTACAAAACCGAGCCTGTCGCTGAACGCATCAAACAACTCACCCATGGTGCGGGCGTTGATGTCATCATCGATATGGACTTATCGACCACCACCCAGTTGCTCACGCAAGGCTGTTTAAAGCCACACGGGCAGTTGGTGTGCTACGGCTCCAATGTTCCTGGGGACGTACCTATTAACTTTAGAACCTTGTTGTACGCATCGATCGGCCTGAAATTTTTCTTGGTCTACGACTTAGCGGAAGATGCACGCACTTATGGATTACAGCGTTTTGATGCACTGTTGCATGCCAATCGCCTGAAACACACGATTGGGGCAACCCTCCCGCTTCAAGACTTGGTCAAAGCCCATCAAATGGTAGAAACAGGCCAGGTTTTAGGTAATGTCGTCATTCAAATCTAAAAATGTTGAATGTTTACAACAATTTGCATCGCTTTTTTGTTGTAAGGCATTCATAATTGAACATCTCTAACTTGCCGTAAGCGGCCCAAAGGATTCGGATATGGCAGACAGCGTCGTAGTTGCAAACAATTTGGTCATCGGCACAGGCGTGACCTTCAAAGGTTCCATTTCTGCCCCAGGTAAAGCAGTGGTGAACGGCAATGTCACCGGAGACTTGACTGCAGATGACTTGCTCATTGGCAAAGATGGCGTTGTGACTGGCGTTGTTCGGGCCCGCGAAATAGATGTGCACGGCGAACTCAACCAAGACATTTCCTGCAAAGACCACATCTTGATCCACAGCACTGGTCGCGTTTCTGGCTCATTAGAGTATTCGGAACTAGAAATTCAGCGCGGCGGCCAGTTTCGCGGCGACATGAAACAGCGCTGATCAAAGTCGCAAAAACTTCCGCACTATTTGGTAATTCCCGTTATTTGACAATGACTTAGTGTCATTGTCAAAGTCGCAAAAGTTGTCGCAAACCAACACAAATCAATATGTCTTCAAAGCAATTTTGAATGATGTCTATCGTTTTGCGATTGCACGAATAAAAACGTTGCATACCCAAGAAAATTTAAGCGACGCTTAATTATTTTGTAAGTTACTGTTACCCCAAAAACAATGCTGCACTGCTCCAATATTCGCGATCGAATAAGGGTGCAGGGTCATGCAGAATTTAAGTTTAGAGCTTGCAAAGGCGCTACTTGGCGCTTGTTTACTAGCTGGTCAAGGCTTTGCGTCTGCAAAAGCCATTTCATTCAGTGAATCACAAACAACCACGCATTGCTTATTTATTGAGCAACTAGAACTTGATGATCTTGAAGGCCGCAAGCTACCCGAGTTTGATTGGTTGCGTGAAACACTTGTGGCCCCTCAGCCAGATGCAATCGATGGAGCATGCCTTAGTCCAAACGTTATAGACGCTCTACTTTCTCGCGCACAACAAGTGTTAATTGAAAAGGGTTTTGTTACAACCCGAGTGTTGTTTCAAGCCAGCGCTAAGAAAAATGATCAACTGGTGTTCGCACTAGTCCCTGGTCGGATACGCACTATTCGATTTGACAACCCAGACAAAGTAACGACTAATTTGCGTTGGGCTTTTCCTATGCAAACAGGCGACCTGCTTAATGTTCGAGACATTGAGCAAGCACTTGAAAACCTCAAACGTATCCCCACCGCAGATGCAGACATCAAAATAGTTCCGTCATCTCATGCCAATGCCGAACTTGGCGATAGCGATTTATCGGTGTCGTATCAAACACCTGCAGCATTTAGGGCATCAATTACTTTAGATAACAGTGGCACCCGAGTTACCGGCAAATACCAAAGTAGCGTCACGATTAGCGCAGACAACCCACTGCAGTTGAACGATATGTTGTATGTCACGCATAACAATGACCTTGGTGGCGGTAATGCTGGCGATCGAGGCACGCATGGCGATACGATCCATTACTCCATACCTTTTGGCTACTCCCTCGTCAGTGCCACCTTTAACAAGGGAACGTATTACCAAAGCGTCGCCAGTCAAAACCAATCGTATGTGTATCGAGGCATTAGTGAAAATAATGATCTCAAATTCACCCACGTCTTAGCGCGAGATGCCAGTCAGAAATGGAGCCTCACTCTGGGCGCATTCCAGCGCAAGACCAGAAACTATATTGACGATACAGAAATTCAAAACCAACAGCGCGTAGAAGGCGGTTGGTACAGCACACTAAGACATAAGGCCTTTATTGAAAGTGCCACCCTAGACAGTAATCTCACTTTTAAACGGGGCACACATGCCTTTGGCGCCTTAACGGCGCCAGAAGAAGCATTTGGAGAAGGCACATCACAGTTCATTTTGCTAGCCAGTGATGTGAACTTGTCTTGGCCATTTCAGATCGATGCGCAACGCCTTCGCTACAACAGTACATGGCGACTTCAAACCAACCGGACTGCACTGACACCTCCCAATCGACTATCGATTGGAGGACGAAATTCGGTACGTGGATTTGATGGCGAATTAGTCTTAACTGGTGACGCTGGTTGGATTTGGCGTAACGACCTGAGTTTCTTATTCAACTCGCTAGACACGCCAACAAAAGAGTTTTATGTTGGCTTAGACCATGGTGAGGTTGCGGGCCAAAGTACTGCATCACTCGTTGGCACCCGGCTAACAGGAATAGCTCTTGGATTTCGTGGTTTAAACGCAGGCCTTAACTACGACATCTTTGTCGCACATCCTCTGAGTAAACCCACTCAGTTTGCTACTGCCAGTAGCACGATGGGATTTAGTGTTACGGCAAACTTTTAATAAATTTTTTATACAGGAGCGTTTATCTTGAAGCATTCTTTTTATCGATTACTTTGCAAGAGCATCACTTTTTGCTTGGTGCCTGCAGTAACCAAAGCCCAGATTGTGGCTGACCCAAGCGCAGCAGTTAATCAACGCGCCACGGTATTACAAACTGCTAATGCGATACCGCAAGTCAATATACAAACACCAAGTAGTGCAGGCATATCACGCAATTCGTATAGCCAATTCGATGTTCAGCGCAACGGTGTCATTTTGAATAACGCCAGAACTGCAGCGCAGACCCAACTAGGTGGCTGGGTTCAAGGTAATCCTAGGCTCAGCGCAGGAAGTGCCAAGGTTATTTTGAATGAAGTGAATTCCAGTAACCCAAGCCAATTCAACGGTTATATGGAAGTGGCAGGACCCAGGGCAGAGGTAGTCATTGCCAATCCTGCTGGTATCAGTGTCAATGGCGGCGGCTTTATCAATGCAAGCAAAGCCACACTGACTACAGGCACCCCTATTTGGAACCAAGGCCAGATTGATAGCTATCGCGTTCAAGGCGGCACCATTGGAATTGAAGGTGATGGTTTAGATCTTCGAACCACTGATTACACAGCTATTTTGGCAAGAGTAGTTGAAGTTAACGCGGGTATTTGGGCCAATGACCTTAAAGTAATTACCGGTACAAACGCCATAGACGCTACAACTTTATCTGCGAATATGAACCCTTTAGTCGCCCCCGTAGTTAGAAGCAGCACAAAACCAGAGATAGCTCTAGATGTAGCGCAATTAGGCGGCATGTATGCGGGCAAGATATTTCTATTGGGTACAGAGGCAGGTTTGGGTGTTCGTAGCGCTGGTGTCATGGGTACTAGTGGTGGGAATCTTGTTTTACAAAATAATGGGCCGTTGACCAACTCAGGCACTATGCAAGCCAAAGGAGATTTACAAATCACCACGCAAGCCAATGTGACAAATTCTGGAACGCTCTACGCCACTGGTTTGCAAACCATCACCGCCCCTAATAATTTACAAAATAATGGGTCTATTGTTTCTGAAGGCGATTCTGTTATTTCAGCCAATGGTTTAAATAGCAGCCAAAACAGTTCCATATCTTCGCAAGGAAATTTAGATATCCGGCTTCAATCGGACTTCCTCCCACAAGGAAAAATACAGGCCAGTAAAAACTTAAATCTAAGTACCACAGGGGTTTTCAATAACCAATTAGATCTCACCACAGCAGGCAATTTCTCAATTACAGCTAAAGATGTCAATAACGATGGCTCCTTGGGTTCTGGCTCCTCAGTGAATATTCAAGCAAATCGCACTATCACCAACACAGGAAAAATTGTTGCCCCAAGTGTCACGCTTAGCGCTGGAGCAATGATTCGTAATACTGGTCCAAGCGCCTTGATCGGCGCAACAGATGCGGCCGGCAATTTATCTTTGCTAGCACCCACCATTGAAAACTCAGACGATATCGCTACAACCGACAGTCCACCATCCACCACCATTCTTGGTTTAGGTGCAGTCACTCTTGCTGGGGCATTGGACGCTAATAACAACGTCACCAAAGCAAACACCATCATCAACCGATCCGCATTGATAGAGTCCACCGGCAATATGCTGATAAGCGCTAACACCTTGACCAACACAAGGCGAGCATTAGTCATGGGCACATCGTTTGACCAAGCTATCAGCCCTAGTGAGCTCAACGCACTAGGTGTCACATTGTCTGGATCAACTGGACAGGTAAATGTGCACGACCCAAACAGCATTGGCGGTGTATATATAGAACCTCCGCATGGCGGGTCTATGAATAGCGACTACATCCGTACAGACTTCAATGGAACGGGATTACAAAACTCAGTGGTTTCTAGCAGCCCAAAAGCTCAAATTATTTCTGGTGGAAATCTAAGGCCTAGCGTCAATATGCTTCAAAATTATTGGAGTCAAATTTCTGCTGTAGGTAATATCGATGTATCGGGCGCGACATTAGACCAAGACAGTTGGCGGGGCTCTGCTGCACCCCAATACAAAGTTGCGTATGCAGGCTCTTATATCTACCGAACCTACAAAGGAAATATGTGGAGTCGCTCGTTTTGTGACAGCGGCTGTGATGCGCCGGGTGATAACAAATTTTTCAACTCGAATCGTTACGAATCAAGCCTTACGAGCAATGCCGACATCGTTGGCTCAGGGGTAAGTTTAAATAATGGCAGCGCTGGGGCTGGCTCCTGGGTCTCACCCTTTCAATATCTGACTAACCCAAAGCCATTCATTGCCTCAAACAGTGGGCTATTTAAAGCTGTCACAGACCCTAGTAGCAATTACCTCATAGCAACAGATCCACTATTTACCTCTTACCAACAATGGATGTCGAGTGACTTCATGTTGCAAAACCTATCGCTAGATCCTTCTGTTACGCAGAAAAGATTGGGCGACGGATTTTATGAGCAACGACTCATTCGAGAGCAAATATCTAATCTCACCGGCAAACCATTTCTAAGTGCTTACTCGGATAACCAAAAACAATATGCAGACTTAATGGCTAACGGCGTTACGCTGGCTAAATCTACGCAGCTCACATTGGGCATCGCACTCACCGCAGAACAAATGTCCCAGTTAACGTCTGACATTGTTTGGTTGGTACAACAAGATGTGACGCTACCTGATGGAACTGCCTCGCGTGCATTGGTACCACAGGTGTATTTGGCACAAACCAAACCAGTCAACAAGCGTTCTGCTGGTGCTTTAGTTGCGGGTAATAACATCCAATTGACAGGCATTCAAAATTTCAAAAATACAGGGACTTTGCAAGCTAACCAGGATGTATCGCTGCAAAGCGAGGGCAGTTTAGACAATTCTTTTGGCGTCTTGCAAAGCGGTAGAAATATGTTGCTAGCAGCAAGGAAAGATATTGATTTAACTAGTGCAAAACTACAAGCGTTGCAATTAGATATGCAAGCAGGCGGCAACATTTCTTTGGTGACCACAACCCATAAAAATTCTCAACAAAATGCTAAGGGATCCAGCCTACAAACACAATTGGGACCTATCGCCCGCATAAGCGTTAGTCAAGATGCGCGTATTCAAGCAGGTAGTGATTTAACTATTGCAGGCGCAAATGTCGACATTGGAGGAAATTTTCAAGCCGATGCTGGAGCCAATATAAATATTGGTGCTGTCGAGACTAAGGATCAGAAATCATTGGAGCGCTTTGGCGGCATTGGCAGTACAGATATCAATGTTCAACATGGCAGCACGATCTCCGTTGGTAAAAATACAAGCATCACTAGTGGCAAAGATATACACATTGAAGGAAGCCATTTAACTTTAGGTAGCACCAATAGCCATCAAGCCAACATCGTCGCAGGCGGCTCTATTAGTGTTGCAGCCGTCAAAGACATATCTGACATATTGAGTACGAACTCGGAAAATACTTGGCATGGTACTAACTCCTCCCGCTTAGAAACCCATACTGAATCGGTTAAAGGTTCACATCTAGTCTCACTCGGTGATTTGAAATTAGTCGCCGGCAAAAACATCGCGATAGAAGGCTCTGAAGTAGTCGCAAATAAAAATATTCAAATGGATGCAAAAGGCGATTTACGTATCGCATCCGTTGCACAAACGAATTTGCAAGATAGTACTTTTACGAATAATAAAAATAATGTGTTGATGCAAAGCGAAAGACTAGATGAGACGCGCACTGCATCTACCCTGGCCATGGGTAGCACAGTCACCAGTCTTGCTGGGAACGTGTCATTACAAGCGGGTAATAGCTTCTTTCAAATCGGTAGCGATGTTATTGCGCCCAATGGTGATGTATCGATCACAGCGCGAAACGTCTCTATCAAAGAAGCACGCGAAACACTGCTTAACCAGCAAACGAATAGCTATACCGAATCAGGCGTCACCGCGGGCGTTACCAATCCATTAGTCACGGCGGCCCAGTCTGTTCAAAAACTAGATAACGCAGCGCACCAGACAAACGACAAACGTATGACAACCATGGCAATAGCAAGTGCCGCATTAACCACCTCGCAAGCCATAGATGCCGTCAAAGCTAGTCCGGAAACCTTTGGTGGTTTGAGCTTGAATGCAGGATTAGCAAAGACTTCAGTCACCAGCACAAGCAACTACCAAAGCGACACGGGAAAATCAAGTGACGTCATAGCTGGCGGGGATATTCATATTTCTGCAAGTGGTTCAAAAGACTCTAGCAATCTCACCATACAAGGTAGTCAGATACAAGCGAAGGGCACCACGACACTCAAAGCGGACGGCGCCATAACATTACAAGCCTCACAAAACACCAGCACATTCGATCAGACATCGAATTTTTCAACTAGCAACGCTGGTGTAGCCATTCATTCGAACGCAGGCGTTGGAGCGACTACAGGCTTTAGCTCAGGGCAAGGTCAGACACACGCAACGGACCAAACATTTACCAACACCCATGTCAACGGCCAGACTGTAAGCATCCAAAGTGGTGGTAATACGTCGTTCAATGGATCCGTGGTTTCTGCCAATCAGATCTCCGCCAATGTAGGTGGTAACTTAGTCATTACAAGTAAGCAAGACATGCGTGCTTACCAATCTAGCGAACAAAGTCGCGGGATTGGTGCAGTTGTGCCTATAGGTGCGGGAGCCTATGGAGGATCAACATCTAGTAGCAAAACAAATATTGTGAGTGAGTATGCCAATGTGACGGAACAAAGCGCCATACGAGCTGGCGATGGTGGATTTAATGTCAACGTTGCTGGCAATACAACTTTAAAAGGTGGAGCCATTACCAGTACGCAAAAGGCCGTAGATACCAAAAGCAATAGCTTTATATCCAGCGGAACGGTTAGCTTGATAAACGCGGATAACAACGCCCACTTCCAAGCTGATAGCGTTTCTATCTCTGCGGGCATGACAGGCGCAGGCGAAGTCACCCAACCACTCAACAGCGTAGGCATAGGTTCAAAATCAGGCAACGTCAACAACACCACACTAGCAGCCATCACCGGCGTTGCAGGCAACCTGCACGCACGCACAGGAGATGCCCAAACTGGTATCTCCAAAATATTCGATGCTTCCTCAGTCAAGGCGGATGTGCAATCCCAGGTCACCATTACCAGCGAGTTTGGCAAGCAAGCCAGTAAAGCAGTTGGTGACTACGCAGACAGCAAACTGCGTGATGCCATTGCCCAAGGCAATCAAGCCATCATCGACGATTGGAAAGAAGGAGGCACTGCGCGCTTGAGCCTTCACGCACTAGTAGGTGGATTGACGGGCAACCTATCGGGTGCAGCAGGCGCTGTTGCCAGCCAGTCATTCGTTCCAATCGTCGGAAATGCGCTGAACTCCATTGATATACCTATAGAAGTCAAACAAGCGATAGTGCTAGCAGCAGGCACAACAGTTGGATCAGCAATTGGCGGCACTGCTGGGGCAGCTAGTAGTTACAACGCGACCTCTAACAATTACCTCACGCATGCAGAAGACATGCAACGTAACGCATTAAGAAAAGCCCAAAACGCGAACAACTGCGATAAAACATGTGAAGAAGATCTCACCTTGCTAGATGCCATTGATGAAAGCCGCGACAGTGAAATTCAAAATGTGATCAGCTTATGCAGAAAAGTCCGAACAGCGAACAACTGCCTTGCAGTTGCAAGACATTACGCAGATGTCAATGGCTATGGCTTTGCATCAGCCAAATACGAAAGCGCAGGAAGAACTGGCTCGCCCTTTTCATTCAATGGCTATCTCGTCAACAAAGGCACGGATGATGAGCGCTACGAAGTACCTCAGATCAAATTACCCAATGGAACAACCAAGCCCGATCCTGGTGGCTTTAGCTACGGTATGTTTCAGTTATCGGCTAGACGCGGAGGATTGGAAGAATTCCTTAATTACCTAATAAATCCTTACTCCAGCAAAGAAGCTAAAGGGTTTTACAACGAGCTAATGGAAGTTGGAGGGCTAGATGCTGCGCGAAATGGCGACAAACAATTCGTAAATAAGTTTATGGAATTAACCCAGCGCGATCCACAATTCATTGAATACCAGTTTGAAAGTATTAATCAAACAGGTTTAAAGAAACACATAGTTGGTGGCCTAAGAGATCTAGGCTATGAATTCAAAGACCTAGAACCTATGGAGAAAGAAGCACTCTTTTCCGTAGTGGTTCAAAACGGAGGTGCTGGAGCTTATAGAGCAGCCAGTTATGTCATG
The DNA here is from genome assembly GCA_037133815.1 of Betaproteobacteria bacterium. Classification (GTDB taxonomy): domain Bacteria; phylum Pseudomonadota; class Gammaproteobacteria; order Burkholderiales; family Burkholderiaceae_C; genus Limnohabitans. The sequence goes on along the minus strand of JBAXNJ010000008.1, from coordinate 521 downwards.
TTTGGAAGCTTCTTCCAGAAAAAAATGGAATACATAGGTGCAATAAGGCAGGGAAATGAACTAATTAAACAAAGCAGCATAAATCAGGAAGAGCAAATTAAATTACTTAAAAATCTAGATAACTCAACACTAGATGAAAGAGCACAAATAAAGTTAGAAATAAGAAAACTTGATGAGGAAATAGCACAACAAAAAGAAAATATAAATGCAAATAACGGTTATATCCAAGGAATCAGAGATTGGTTAAGAGTATCAGGTGCTATTGGTCCACTAGACGACGAAATGTTTATTAACGCCCTATACGACTGGCGGATAAAAACTAGGCCAACAGAAGCAGCATCCAGATACATCCCAGAGCGAGACATGCTATTGAAAATGCTAAAAGAAAAAAACGCCAATAAGGCGCAGAAATAAAAAGTACGACCCCGTAGCAAAGTCAAGTGGTCAGTGTCTAATGTGGCGACATAAAGAGCGAAGCTCGGAGCCACATCAGACACTGGCCGCTTGACTTTGCGAAGCGA
>JBAXNJ010000007.1:0-15222 GCA_037133815.1 Betaproteobacteria bacterium | reverse complement strand
TGATTAGATGCACCTGCACCAGAGGATCCATAGTTAATTTGTATTTTTTTATCTTTCACTATCTCAATAAATTTATCTAGTGTTTTAGCTTGGAAATCGCTATTGACCATCAATACATTTGGGATCAAGGCAATTTGTGATACCGGAGTTAAGTCTTTTTGTGGGTTGAAACCCATATCTTTATAGAGTGTTACGTTTGCAGTCATTGTGCTAGTGTTTAACATAATGGTGTAACCGTCGGGAGCAGCACGAGATACATAGGCTCCAGCAATGTTGCCTGCCGCACCTGCTTTGTTATCTACAACCACACTTTGACCTAGAACGACTGTTAATTTTTCTGCAAGCATTCTTGCAGTGATATCAGTACTGCCGCCTGCAGCAAAAGGGACTACAAGTGTGATCGGTTTTGAAGGCCAATTACCTGTTTGAGCAAAGGCATTGAAAGCTGACAACACAATACTAAAAATTAAAATGATAAATTTAAACTTATTCATGGACTCCTCAATTCGTTAAAAATATTAATGTGACAAAAACTAATGGTGAATTGAAATTTATAAATTCCTGATATTTAACGTTGACCATCACCTATTTTTATTTCGTTAGCGCGCAAACCTCCGAGGCGCTCATGGATACGCGTACCAGTTGACATTACTAGCGTGTAAAACAACTCGTCAGGACGCGGTGCGTCCACGGTCCCAACTTCAATCGTATTGAAGTGACTTCTAACATAGCAAGCTTCTATATGGTGCATGGGAACAAATAAGCGGGTTCCAGCTGATGCAACTACTTTTGCGGCAGGAACAATGGATTTTGCTTTAGGCAGAAAAGAGCGCATTGGCCAACCTCCACCAATATGCCAAATGGCACCATGTTCTAACTCGCCGTTTAGACCTACTATTGCACCTTTTCCGTATGCCTGAATGTTATCTGCCCCACCAAGCGCTTCAATTAATTCGGGAACAAGTTCATTAGCTAATTCACTGGTTGCTTTAACAAAGGGCTGGAGATCCTCTTCATAGCGACCCGCATACGGATTAGCCAGAACCACTGAAATAGAGCCCATTCTGATAGGGGACACTGTTGCCGGGCCACCTTCGTGGTAAATGGTCTCTATGTTGAGTAATTTTTTACGAACTTTGATAAGTGACATTTTAAATTTCCTAATTAAAAAAAGGTTGATAAAAATAACAGGTTAGTTGTTCGGTTTTTTACCAAATTCAACACCGGCCCATTGCTCGAAATGTCGAATCGGATAAACGTTATCTTTGCCTCCATCGCCTTGCGAAATTGCAAAGGCTAGGAACTGCTTAGTTGCTGGATTAACCAACATTGGAACGCCAATTTTCTCGGCTTCATCAATGCACATTTTTATGTCTTTGTGCAACAACTCTGTAGTGAAACGTAAAGGGAAACTACGATCAAGTACGCATTGAGGAATTCGTTCCATTGTTGCGAATGATCTACCGCTAGACACATTGATGACGTCAAGCATCATTTTTGAATCAAGGCCAGCTTTAACACCATAAACTAAGGCTTCACTACTAGCTACCATTGAAGTTGCGTACAAGGTGTTATTGATAATTTTCATTGTTTGACCCAAAGTTGGATCAGTACCCATATAGAAAATATTTTTCCCAATGACATGAAGTAGTGGCTCTATTTCTTTATAGGCATTTGTCGGCCCAGCTGGCATGACAGCGAGCGTACCTTTTTCAGCAGCTACTGTGCCGCCACTAACAGGTGAACTAACTAGTGCAATGTCGTGTAATTCGAGAAATGAAGAGACTTCTTGTGTGATGGATGGTCCGGTGGTTGACAGATCTAAAACAATTCGAACTTTTTCACCTTCAGCTACTTCTTTTGCAACCTCTAAAACTATGTGTGGCATTGGTAAGCATAGTAAAACTATTTCAACTTTTGAAGCAAGTTCTTTTGTTGAAACACAAGGAATTGCGCCTCTAGTTACTAAACGATCTCTTGCCTCAGTACTCTTGTCATGAACAAATAATTTATGTCCTGCCGCAAGTAACCGTGTTCCAAAGTGAACCCCGATATTTCCTAGTCCAATCAATCCAATGTCCATAGCTCGCCGCCTCTTTTTTTCACAACTCGGAATGTGTTGTTGATATCGGTCAACTATACAATTTAGTTTGTTGAATTGGAGGATTTATCAAGCTTGGAATAGCTTGGGTTTTAAGTTATTGATTAATCTGGGGGTTTCTACTTAATTAGAGAGGAATGGTTTGATAAAAAGTAGATTAGTATTAATGCAAATTAACGCCTTCGAACTTCTTACAAGTTGTCAAATTTTTTAAATTTCTTGCGAAATAGCCTAAAAGGTAATCATGAATTCTTCATCTAAACATGAAAATATTTTCAATAAATGGCTGTCGAAATTTCAGAAAGCTATAGACTCTCCTGAGTTGAATAATTTATCCATGCTATTGGAGACGGATTCAGATTGGCGAGATTTACTCGCATTTACAGGTACTGTGACAACAGTTAGTAATTCCGATTTTATTTCTCAAAGATTGATCCAAAGCGTATCTTCAATCAAAGCTTTCAATTTTGAGATAGATACTAGATTTACTCCCCCGATTGAAGTGCTTCGCGCCGGTGAAAAATACATAGAAGGCTTCTTTAAATTTGAAACAACAGAAGCCTTTTGCAATGGAGTATTACGGTTCAAGATAAGCTCAGTTCAAAACAACGAAATTCGTGCTTCAACATTGTTTACTTGCATCGATCAATTAAAAATGCATCCTGAAACTATTAATAAACTTCGACCCCATGGCAATTCTTATTCCCGAGATTTCACTGGACCAAACTGGCTTGATAACCGTTTAAAGGATGCGGCGTATCTTGATCGTGATCCGGAAGTTCTTATTGTTGGCATGGGTCATGCCGGGTTATCAACGGCGGCGCGTTTGAATCAAATTGGTATTGATACGCTTGTAATCGATAGACAAAAAAGAGTAGGGGATAACTGGCGAAAGCGCTACCATGCTTTGACCTTACATAATCAAGTACACACTAATCATTTGCCGTACATGCTTTTTCCTCCGAATTGGCCTAAGTACATTCCAAAAGATAAACTCGGTAATTGGTTTGAAGCGTATGCAGAGTCGATGGAAATAAATCATTGGCTTGAAACTGAGTTAATTCAAGCGAAGTACGATAAAGCGAATTCGGTTTGGAACGTTCAAGTTAAACAATCTGGTGAACGAATTCGTCATATCAATGTGAAGCATATTGTTATGGCAACTAGTGTTAGCGATGTGCCAAATTTACCTGTGATCAGTGGACTAGAAAATTTCAAAGGTGAAGTTATTCACTCTAGTAAGTACTCGAATTCAGGATCGTGGAAAGATAAACGCGTAGCGGTATTTGGAACAGGAACCAGCGGGCATGATATTTCTCAAGACCTTTACTCTAACGGTGTTTCCGTTTCCTTGATTCAAAGAAGTCCTACCTTGGTTTTGAACATAGAACCAAGCGGGCAGCTGCCTTATGAGTTATATGGTGAAGAGCGGACTCTTGAAGAATGTGATCTGGTTGTGACTTCTACGCCTTTGAAATTGCTTGAGAAGGCTCATAAAATTCTCGCGCAACGCGCTCGTGATCTAGATAAAGATTTAATACGAAGACTAGAAGATGTGGGATTTCAAATTAACCATACATACGAAAAGGGCTGGCAGTTTCTGTACCTTGAGCGTGGGGGTGGTTATTATTTCAACGTAGGTTGCTCTGAGCTTATTGCTGAAAAGAAAATCCCCGTTTTGTCTTTTAATGAAATTGAATCTTTTTATTCAAAAGGAATTACCCTAAAGAATAAATCGCAACTTGAATTTGATTCAATTGTTCTGGCAACCGGCTATAAAGGTCAAAAATACACAGTAGAAAAATACTTTGGTAAAGAAATATCTGAGAGCATTGGGGAAGTATGGGGATTTGATAAAGAAAGGCAGGAGTTAAACAATATGTGGTGCGAAACAAAACAACCTGGTCTTTGGTTCACCGCTGGAAGCTTTGCTCAATGTCGTATTTATTCTAAGTACCTAGCTCTACAAATAAAAAATTCTCTTTCGGGTAAGTCTCACAACTAATTTGAACTAACTTAACTCAGACTTTTTAAATTTACCTAATTTCAAACAGATCCTAGAATCTTATGATGACATTTCCTATCGCTTTGTTATGCGTTTAACCATTTGGCTGGCCTAGCCAAAACACAATTCATGATCAAGTTAGAAAGTGATGTGCTTGTTATTGGCTCTGGCGGAGCTGGTATGTATGCAGCGCTTGCGGCTGCTAAGGCTGGTGCTAGTGTGAATTTGATTGATCGCAGTCTCATTGGTCGTGGTGGTGCCACCATCATGGCGCAAATGACGGTTGCGGTGGCTATGGGAGAGCAGTGCCCCGATCATTGGGAGCACCATCTCGCAGATACCCTTAATGCTGGACGAGGACTGTGTGATCTAGAACTTTCTCGCTTGCTTTGTGAAGACGGCCCGAACCGTATCAGACAGATGGATGAGTGGGGTGTAGGTTGGGCTCGCGAAAACGGGCGCATGAAACAGGCCCATGCTCCTGGTCATGATCGACCACGTTGCGCCTATGTTGACTTCTTAAATACTGGTCCGGCGGTATCGCTTACCTTACGCACACAACTACATCGCCAGGATGGAATTCAACGTGTTGGTGATGTGATGATCACAGATATCAGCCTCCACGATGGCCAGGCAGTTGGCGCAGAAGGCTGGCATTTGGTCAGCGGTGAATCAGTAAGCCTTCGCGCCAAGGCTGTGATCATCGCTACCGGGGGTCTTACCCGACTGTATGCTCGAAACAGTGCTTCATACAATATGGGTGGCGATGGCTTTGCTCTAGCTTTGCGAGCCGGGGCTGAATTGGCAGACATGGAGTTTGTTCAATTCTTTCCCATCGGTCATCTGGCACCACGAATGATTGGTATGGATCCAATCATGTGGGATCCCTTTCGCTACAAACTGGGTGGCCGTCTCATCAATTCCGAAGGAGAGGAATTCGCAGAGCGTTATGGAAAAGCCGAATCAGGAAGCTATGTCTTGACTCGCGACCATGCAACCTATGCGATTTTTAAGGAAGTGGAAGCGGGACGAGGTAGTCCAAATGGCGGGGCTTGGCTTGGTTTCGATCATTTACCTGAATCCGATCTTCGCGCTGCTTTTGGACCTGTGATCGACCGAATTGCTAAAAATGGTATCGACCTTACTCGTGATCGAATAGAAGTTTCCCCAATCGCTCACTATCACATGGGCGGTATCAGGGTGAACTCCAAGATGGAAACCAGCGTATCCGGGCTTTACGCTGCAGGGGAGGCGGTGTCTGGGGCTAATGGCGCCAATCGTTTGTCAGGCAATGCCATAACTGAGGCCTTGGTATTTGGTCAACGCGCTGGTGAAACTGCAGCTAAGTTTGCTGCCCAGATCAAACGCCAGTCTGCGTTTTCGTTTGCGCAAGTAACACCTCCTCAAAACCTTCAAGATATGCCAAATTTAGCCGCGATGATCGTTTCGCTTCAGCAACTTATGAATGAAAAGGTAGGCCCATTTCGTTCTGCCGCTAAGCTCGAAGAGGCCATCTCTAAACTATCTGACATGCAAAAAGATATTGGTGATATACCACTTGGCATTGGAGGTGGCTGGGATTCTCAGCGTATTGACTGGTATGACCTAAGAGCTATGCTTATTTCAGCACGTGCAGTAACCATGGCTGCGCTTTCTCGTCAGGAGAGCCGAGGCGCCCAACAACGTGAGGATTTTCCTGGGATGTTGGAAAACTGGACAGTGAATCAAGTAATTCGATTGAATAACGACGAGTTGCAACTACAACGCTCAGAAGTAGTCGAGGCGCCATGATAATTCCACATCAAAATGATGCGCCATCCAAGGAGGCACAAAAACAAAGCGTGGCGCTTTTGATGGTTCATCGCGGTGTTGCTGGGGAGACTTCCAAAATAGTGCAGTATGACGTGCCTTTCGAGCCCGGACAATCAGTATTAGATGGCTTGCGGTGGATTCGAACGCATGTTGACGCAAGCCTAGCGTTTCGTTATTCCTGTATCAACGCTAATGCGTGCAAGGAATGCATGATGCAGCTAAATGGACAAGTCATATACGCTTGCACTGCTCGTCTAGTCGAAGGTGAAATGCACCTTCATCCGCTAAGCAATAAGGATCTAATAAGAGACTTAGTCTCTGAGATTGCACCTCCTTCAGAACGTTTGTTTGCTATCCCGCCCCAAAATTCAGAAGACATTTGCTAATGCCAGTATTAGACGCCACCCTTAAAAATATGGAAAAAATCGGATTTATAGGCCTGGGTCGTATGGGGCGCCCCATGGCGAACAATTTATTTTCAAAAGGCTTTGATGTTACGGCCTGGGACATTCGGCCAGAAGTAACTCAAGCACTGGCTAAAGTTGGTTTAAAGGCTGGAGTAAGCATTGCTCAAATCGCCAAAGACTGCGACATAGTCATTACGATGCTTCCAAGCTCGATTGAGGTTGATAGCGTTGTTCAAGGTGAGAACGGTGTTTTTGCAAATGCACGGCCAGGAACTGTGATCATGGATATGAGCACGATTGATCCACTGGCAACCGACCGATTCAGTTTATTGGCAAAAAACCATGGGCTAAGTTGGGTTGATGCGCCCGTTGGTCGCTTGGCAGAGCATGCCGATCGTGGCGAATCTTTGTTCATGGCGGGAGCTAGTGATGAGGATTTTTCTCGTGTTCGCCCACTTATGGAGGCAATGGGCAATTCTATTTATCACTGTGGGGACGTCGGTACCGGTGGTCGAACAAAACTGGTAAATAACTACATTGCAATTACCTTATGTCAGGTTAACGGTGAGGCGCTCGCACTGTCACAACGTTTTGGCTTGAATTTAACAAATACCTTGGCGGTATTACTGGGTACATCAGCAAATAATGGTCAATTGCGGATGAATTTTCCCAATAAAGTTCTGGCAGGCGATTCATCACCTGGATTTACTATCGATCTAGCGCATAAAGATTTATCGTTGGTGCTGAATGCTGCTAACGCTTGCAAAGTTCCCATGCCTGTTGGCGCGGCCACATTAAATTCCTTTAGTTTGGCAAGAGCAAGTGATAATGGAATGTTAGATTTTTCTTGTATTGCTGATGTGATGTGCGAAATGGCTCAAATCCAAAAACCGCGTGTTCCTTCTGGATGGAAGCCAACATAAATATTAACTGGCTGTGTATTCATCGTCCGACGTCAGCGGGTGTGATGCAAATAGAGGTACTTGATTGAAGATTGGTTTTGCTTTATCTTTCCCAGGGTCTATTATCGGAGGGAAAGGAGCCAAGCCATGAACCCTACCGCGCTGATATCCCCCTTCACACAAGCCTTGCTGTGCAAACATTGGCGCATGGCCCTTGGCGCCTTGGCTTTAATCATGGCCGCTGTAACGCAGGCCCAGAGCTTTCCCAATCAGCCTATCACGCTGTTGATTCCTTACCCACCGGGCGGCAGCGCTGACATGCTGGCCAGACCCATGTTGGCCATGTTGCAAAAGGAATTGGGACAGCCCGTTGTGCTGGATTACAAAGCCGGTGCAGGCGGCACCATTGCCACGGGCATGCTGGCACGGGCCAAACCCGATGGTTACACCATTTTGATGGTGCTGGCCGCACACGCTATCAACTCCAGCCTGTACACCAAACTACCATACGATGCCCGCAAAGACTTTGCCCCAGTGTCCATGTTGGCCACCTTGCCTCTGCTTTTGGCGGGGCCGTTGTCGACGCCATTTAATACCGTGCCTGAACTCATCTCGTATGGACGGGCCAACCCGGACAAACTCACATTTGCGTCAGCGGGTAATGGCAACACCAGCCACTTGGCCGGTGAAATGTTCAAGGCCGCCACAGGCGTCAAAATGCTACACATCCCTTACAAGGGCAGCAGCCCCGCGGTGGTGGCGATGCTTGGTGGTGAGGTATCGATGATGTTTGACAGTATCTCGACCTCCTTGGTACAGGTCAAAGCCGGTAAGCTCAAAGCGATTGCGGTGACCGGCGATAAACGCTCTCCGCTTCTGCCCGATGTGCCTACCGTCAAAGAATCCGGAGTGCCTTCGTTTGTAGTCAATGGTTGGTACGGCATCCTGGCCCCAGCGGGCACGCCGCCTGATGTCGTAGCCAAACTCAATCAAGCCCTGAACAAAACCGTGCGCGACGGCAAAGTGGCAGCACAGTTGACGGAATATGGCTACGACGTGGTCGGCACCAGCCCCGAAGCCTTTGGCCGCCATATTGACGCAGAACTCTTGCGCTGGAAAGACGCCGTGCAAGCTTCGGGGGCCAAGCTGGAGTGAGTCTACATTTCTCAATTCGAGTTTAAATATGTTTAACTTAACAACCAATCGCAGACAATATTTCAAATTTTTGAGTACACCTCTTTTCGCATTGGGATGGTCTACTGCACAAATTGCGCACGCTACCGGCAAACTTCAATCTTGGAGATTGGCCACCTCTGTTCGAACTGGTATTCATGACCTAGCACCCGCACCCGATGGTGGTGTTTGGTTCACAGCACAAGCCAGTGGACACTTGGGATGGTTTGACCCCAAATCGGGTCGAACTGATTTGATTTCACTCGGTACAGGTTCATCACCTCATGGTGTTATACAAGGACCCGATAAAGCTGCATGGATTACCGATGGCGGTCAAAATGCAATAGTGCGTGTAAGTTGGCCTGATCGAAAAGTACAACTTTTTCCACTACCTAAAGGAACTCCATATGCCAATTTAAATACTTGTGCGTTTGATGGTGGAGGCGACTTGTGGTTTACAGGTCAATCTGGCTTTGTTGGAAAAGTTAATGTAAAAACAGGCGAGGTCAGCGTTAAAGCTTCCCCTAAAGGACGCGGGCCGTATGGAATTTGCAGTACATCAACTGGAGATATTTGGTGGTGCTCTTTGGCAGGTTCATTTATTGCAAAAGTTGATCGCGCAACTGGGGATTCCATTATTGTTGAACCTCCAACGCCACAACAAGGTGCACGACGGGTATGGAGTGATAGCAAGGGTAATATTTGGGTGAGCGAGTGGAACAGTGGGAATTTATCGATGCACGACCCGTCGAAAAATTTTTGGAAAACATGGAGGGTACCTGGTAATAATCCGCGTACCTATGCAGTATTTGTTGACGACAAAGATATTGTTTGGGTTGCTGAATGGACAAATAATTCAATATTTAGTTTTGATCCTCAACAAGAAAAATTTGAACGCTATGCCATGTTGCGCGAACCTACTAATATTCGTCAAATTTTAGGTCGCCATGGTGAAGTATGGTTACCAGAAAGCGCAACTGAACACATTACCGTGATTCGAACAATCTAATATTTAATCAACAGAAAACTGTTTTTATTGAAAAGCTATGTTTTATGCGTTTTGTGTCGGTATTTTTATCGATTGACTTTAACTGTTGGTCTAGCCATGATGTGCTAAGAAACTTAGGCTTTTATTTGTCAAGCTTGATGCCGGTCTCTTGAACAATGTTGTTCCAGCGACTTTGAATCTTTTTTTGCCATATCTGTATTTCTTCAAGGTTCATGTCGAAATAAACACCGCCAGCAGTTTTAACTTTGTCCATCACATCAGGGTGATTGGCAGCTTTCAAAATGGCTGCATTGAGCTTTCGTTGCGTTGCAACAGGTGTTCCGGCGGGCACAGCGTAGACCGTGTAGCTTTGCAACTCCAGATCTTTCAAGCCTTGCTCCTTCATGGTGGGCACATTGGGCAGAAGTGGCAATCGCGTGGCGCCAAATACACCCAAGGGAATGAGTTTGCCGGTTGCAATGAAGGGGGCGGCTTCACTGTAAAAAGCCGAAACCAATTGAACTTGTCCTGATGCGGCATCGGTCATGGCGGGCACGTTTGACTTGTAGGGTACATATAGTATTTTGTTGCCAGTGCGCACTGCAAAAGCAGCGCATACAAAGTGTCCGACGGTGGCTGCTCCACTTCCACCACAATCGATCAAAAAACCTTACTTAAAACACAATAATGGCATAACGCACGGGTTAGATCTTCATTGTCTGAGTCATGCGGTTTTGTTAAATAGCTTAAACTCAACTAATCTAATTTCATTGTTGAGGAACTTATATGCTCCAAATTAATCGAATTCGTTTTATATTTTTTGTCTCTTTGATTTATTTGTTTTGCGCACCTAGTAATTTGTGGGCCCAAGCATTCCCAAGCAAACCTATAACTATCATCGTTCCATACCCGCCTGGCGGTTTGATTGATATGGTTGCCCGAGTAATTCAACAACGATTTGCCTTGGAGTTAGGTCAACCAGTGGTAATTGAGAACAAATCGGGTGCGGGTGGTAACGTGGGCGCAGAAGCCGTGGTTAGATCCACGGGCGATGGTTACACATTGTTGCTTGCTAATCCTTCTCTTGGAATAAGTCCACATATTTATCCCAAACTGTCCTATAAGCCGCTACAAGACTTTGCATTTGTTGGTATGTTCGGCACAGTTCCAAATGTTTTGCTTGTAAACCCATTGTTGCCTGCTAAAAATGTTACTGAGTTAATAGCTTTAGCGAAGAAAAATCCAGGAAAACTCAACTACGCTTCAAACGGATTTGGAACATCACCTCAAATGTCAATGGAATTATTTAAGGCGATGACTGATACATTTATTGTTCATATCCCATTTCGCGGGAGTGCTCCTGCACTGACGTCAATTCTTGCAAATGAAACGCAAATTATGTTTGATAACATTCCGCCTCAGTTGCCCCATATTAAGGCTGGAACCGTTAAGGCTTTTGCCGTGACGAGTCTTCAACGTTCACCTGCACTGCCTGGTGTCCCCACGCTTGATGAATTAGGCCTCAAAGGTTATCAAGTTACTTCTTGGTTCGGTCTGGTAGCGCCTTCTTCCACGCCGAGAGAGGTAGTTGCTCGTTTGAACCAAGCATTGAACGCAACGACGCGTGACCCTAAGGTAAATGAAGTTTTAGTTAGCCGTGGCGCGACCGTTATTCAAGGAAGTTCGGAAGAATTTGCCAACTTTGTTAAAGCAGAAATTGATAAATGGGGACCTGTTGTTAAGCGTATCGGTGTCGTAGCTGACTGAGAGTAGCAAACTCAATCTGACTGACTCCAATACAAAAAAATAAAATAATTTAATCAATTTTTGCCCCAGATTCTTTTACTATTTTGGACCAACGAATTAAATCGCTTCGAACAATTTGAGCCAACTGTTCGCTAGTTCCTTTAAACGGTTCGCACCCTAAAGTTGCCAATTTATCCTGGACGTCTTTTGAATCCAATACACGGGTAATATCATTTTGAATTTGAAGAATAATGTTTTTTGGAGTGCCTGCAGGAGCAAAAATACCGTACCAAGGTGTTGCGCCAAAGCCAGATACAGTTTCACCAATTGTTGGAGAGTCTGGTAGTGCAGCTAATCTTTTTTCATTTACTACTCCCAAAACTTTCAATTTACCTGCTCGGATGAAGGCGATAGAAGAGGGGGTACTTTGAACAGAAAGTGGTACTTGTCCACTCACCACATCGATGGCAGCAGCTGCTGCTCCTTTGTATGGGATGTGTTGTAAATTTATATCAGTCGCTTTTTGCAACATCTCACCAATCAAATGATTTAAAGTTCCGTTTCCAGCTGAAGCGATTGCAAAAGCACCTGGTTTTGCTTTCGCCTGAGAAATAAGCTCGGCAATAGTATTCGCTGGAAAACTAGGATTAGCGACCAAGACATAACCTGCTTTAGCCAAGGGCGCCACTGGATCGAAATCTGCTACTGAATCGAAACCTGTTTTGGTATAGAGAGCCGGATTGATTACCTGTGCACTGTCTGCGGTTACGAGCAAACTGTATCCGTCATTTTTTGCTTTAGCCATGTAAGCTGTGCCTACATTCCCGCCAGCGCCAGGTCGATTCTCAACAATAACGGATTGCCCCCAAAGCTCCGAAAGTTTTTGTGCTATCACTCGGGCTATTGCATCATTTGCGCCACCTGCAGCCTGCGGTATCACAAATGTAACTTGTCGAGAAGGGAACTTTTCTTGTGCCCAGGAAAAAGCAAGAATTGAAGTTAATAAAAAACCAGCAAAAGACTTCATAGCAATAAAAAAAAACTTTTTCATGATTGGCCCTTTCATAATTCAAATTCCTAACAAAGATGCCGAAGTTTAAATTTCAATTTAAACCCCATTCAAGGTAAATGCCTCGTGCACCGCTGATTGCACGCTGCCTCCCAAAACGGCCCCACCCCCTGCAACATAAATCCAATCACCGATGGTGACGGCGGCAACAGCATGACGCGGTATAGGCATGGCGGCGTGAGATTGCCAAGTGTTGGTAGCCGGGTCGTAACTTTCCATTTGCCCAAACACGGTTTGTTGTCCTGGTCTGTTGATGATGCCGCCTTCACCGCCCATGGCATAAAAGCGATCACGGTAAACAACCAAGCCATGGCCTGAACGCGCCGTGGGCAAGGGAGCTAGCAGTTCCCAAGTGTCTCTTTCTGGCAGATACACCTGGTGCAAATCGGTGTTGTATTCAAATGTGTTGAACCGTCCGCCAATGATGTGAATTCGCCCTTTGTAGGCCACACATCCCACGTGGTCGCGAGCGCCAGGCAGGGCTTTTTTGCGAGCCCATTGATCTGTCTGGGGATCGTAAACTTCATGCCAACCCACGCTGGCTCTTTCATCTGTAGGTGATGAAGCACCTCCTATTAAATGCAGTTTGCCATTCAATGCAACGGCAGCAGCAGCGCCTCTGGGTCTTGGAAGTGGTGCAATTGATGTCCATTTGTCTTGAGAGACTTCGTAGACGTAGGCATGGTTGTCTGGATTTCGGTTTTGTTCAATGAAGCCGCCAAACGCATAGATACGCCCTTGAAGGGAGACAACGGCCACATGATTAGCGCCCCGAGGAAGTGGGGCGGCCAAATGCCATTGATCTGCCTTAGGTTCATAGACATGGTGGTAGCCCCTGTCGACGCGTCCTTCGCCATAGCCCCCAATGACATGGAGCCTTCCTGCCCATTCAGTGGCCCATGCCATTTCACTGCGAGGAATCGGCAATGACGCTCGTGTGATCCATCGACCTGAGAGCCCCTTGGATGCTGGACTTGTGAAAGAACGTTGTGACTCTTGATCGGCAGTTAAATGATGTGGCATACCGCCCTGTAGCTTGGCGTAAGGGTCAGTCGAGGGGCTGGCCTTCGGGAGTACAGGATTAGCGCCATGATGTCCATAGGTGCTATCTGATTGTGCAAGTAGTGTTTTGGCAAGGAGCAGTGACGATGCACCTACAAACCATTTTCTTCTATCTACCGTCATACGTTGATCCCTGTCAAATCAATTTTAAATCTCAGTTTGCTTGCACACCTGCTTTAATCAGCAAGCCACCCAAGGTGTCGATTTCATTTTTCAAATGCGCCCTCAGAGCCGCAGGTGTAGCCTGCTCAATGCTCACGGCGGAGACACCCATGCCATCTAAACGTTTGATGACATCGGGATCGGTGACAGACTTCTGCAAAGCAGCAGTGAGTTTTTCCAGAACGGGTTTAGGGGTTCCTTTGGGAGCATAAAGACCAAAGGAAATGTTGATCTCAAAGCCCTTCACACCAGCCTCTGCAATGGCCGGCGTCTCGGGTAAGGAGGGTAATCTGTTTTTGCCAGCGGCCGCATAGGCTTTAATTTTGCCGTTCTTCACTGAAGGCACGGTGCCCGATGTTTGATCGCACAAAATATCAACCTGGCCACCCATTAAGTCGGTCAGTGCTGGGCTAGTACCTTTGTAGGGAATTTCATTCAATTGAACGCCTAAGACGTTCATCATCATCAAGCCACAAAGGTGTGAGGCGGAGCCCACGCCAGCATGGGCCAAGCTGACTTTTTTCTGATTGGTTTTAAGGTAAGCAACAAACTCATTTAAGTCTTTTGGCGGAAATTCGTTTCGCGCAACTATCACCATAGGGCCGGTGGTGGCCGATCCAATAGGCTCAAAATCATCCACGGGGTGATAGCTCAAATTTTTGTACATGGCCATGTTGGTGGCGTGGCTGACGTGAATCATGAGCAGGGTGTAGCCATCTGGCTTGGACTTTGCCACCTTGGCGGTGCCAATAGCACCCGAGGCGCCTGCCGTGTTATCGACCACAATTTGCTGGCCCAATATCTTTTGCATCGAGCCGGCAAATAAGCGGGTAATGGTGTCACCAGGGCCGCCGGGTGCATAGGGCATCATCATGGTAATTGGCTTACTGGGATAGTCTTGTGCTGCGGCATACCCCACCCAAGCACTTCCCAATGCACAAAAGAATAAAACAAGTGCTCTGCGAATAGGTGCTTTAAGTTTCATGAGCTTCGTCTCTGTTTGAGTTTTTAAAAAGGGGTTTGAATGAGAATGTCATCTGCCAAGGGCTTCACGCAAATGGTTTTGTTTCCGCAACAAAATCACCGATAACTGTTTTAGAGGGCAGTAGCTAACTACTGGATAATTTGAGTACGACGCAGCTAATGCAAAAGCACAGCGTGTCATTTGAATCCTTAAATTGCAATGGCAAATTCAACTATATGCTTGATAATCTTAAAAAGATATAGTGAAATAATCATACTTTTTGATCATACGGACAGGGCAGTTATTTAGCCACACTAGTGACTGTCACCCTCCCGTGGTGGCCGTCCAGCCCGGTTGATTAAATTCAATCGGGCTTTTTTTCTTTAAACCAGTCAAATGCATTGGATTCAATAGCCCATAGTTAGGCACTCACCTCTAAAGCGACTCCAAGCCCCTTTCCAAGCGCCACAAAACATCGGGATAACCCTACACTACTCTGATTGTTCCAAAGCAATATTTTTTTCAATTTTTAGGAATTTTCCATGTCCCAAGCAAAAGACCATTCGTATGACGGCCAACAAGACGTTGTTGAGTCCATCGTCCCATTTATGCCCATCGTGCTTCCAATTGCTGGTGGAGTTTTGATTTTCTTGCTAGCTTTTATTGCCGTTTTCATGGCTTGAGTCAGAGTTAAATGTTGAATTTCGACTTATCCCTGAGTCGAGAAATTTGGGTAGTACGCAGAGACCCTATTGGGGTCTTTTTACAGTATTAAATGAACACGCTTACCAAAAATCCTTATCAAGGTAAGTACTAGTAGACAAACAATTA
>JBAXNJ010000006.1:0-15335 GCA_037133815.1 Betaproteobacteria bacterium | reverse complement strand
GAAGTCACATCGAAGCCATGGGTGGCGAACTTGAAGTGGTAGCAAGGTTTCCTGAAGGCATTGTTAGGATCAGTAATTTTTCAGAACTAGCTTAATCCGCCTTAGCCCCAGAACTCTTCACCACGGCGGCCCACTTAGGCACTTCTGCTTTTAAGAAGTTGCCGAATTCTGTGGTGCTGTTGCGTGTACTGGCCATTCCGAGTTGAGAAAATTTTTCGATGATGTCAGCGGACTCCATCGCGCGGTTAAGCGCTGCGTTGAGTTTTTCAATGACCGCTGGTGGCGTACCGATGGGAGCGAAGAAACCAAACCAGGTGTAGTCGTCAAATTCTTTGTAGCCAAACTCGGTAATCGAAGGCACATCAGGCAACAAAGGCGAGCGGGTAGCACTGGTCACGGCCAAAGCTTTCAACTTGCCAGCTTTGATCATGGGCACGGCGGGCGGCATGGAGGTAGATGCAATTTGCGTATGCCCTGCCACCACCGCATTGATAGCGGCTGCAGGTTGGTAAGGCACGTGGACGATATCGACCTTTGCAGCAGACTTCAAACGCTCCATAGACAAGTGGGTGGTGGTTCCAATGCCAGAAGATGCATAGCTAAAAGGTGACTTCTTAGCGGCATCTACCAATTGCGGCAGGGAGTTCACAGCAACGCTGGAGTTCACCGTGAAGATATTAGGCGTCTTCGGGCCTAAGGCAACTGGCATGAAATCTTTTATGGCGTCATAGCCTGCGTCCGCATACAAAGATGGGTTCACTGCAAAAGCAACGCTATGAACCAAGATGGTGTAGCCGTCCGGTGCTGCGCGTTTGACTTGGGTAGTGGCAATATTGCCACCCGCCCCGCCTTTGTTTTCGACGATGAAATTGCCACCTGTAATTTCAGACAACTTTTGCGTGAGCGAGCGCGCCACGATGTCCGTGGAAGCACCCGGTGCAAAAGCGACCAACAAGGTAACGGGCTTGGCTTTGGGCCAATCGCTTTGGGCTGAAGCGTTGACGCACACAACAGCAGCCAAGGCGGCAACGGTAAGAGATTTAAATGCGGGGGTAAATTTATGCAATAGTTTCATGGTTGTCTCCTGTTTATTAAGTTTCTTTTTTCTCAAAGCTTTTTAAATACGTACATCCAAGCCAAGCGTCGGCAGCCGCTAGCGTGATTAGTCTTGCTTGACCAAGCAAAACTCAAACTGCACCTCGTTAAAAGACGCCTGTAAGTTGTAACGCTTAGCAACTTCTGCATTCTGGCAAGGTTTGAAATCAACAATCAATCCTTCTCGAACACCAAACACGGTATCGTTGTCTATGTAGGCCGATCCTGCAGGAAACAACTCGGTCACTAACCCCACATAGCCAGGCGCACTGACGATGACATGGTAGTGGGCTGGGCGCCAAATACTGCGCTTCGCTGCAGCCAACATAGCGCCCACAGGGCCATCGGTGGGAACGGTATAGGGGTGCGGGCGAATCGTCAGCAACTCAAAACTACCGTCAGCCTCGCAATGGATCTTGCAGCGCAGGTTGTGCGGGTCTTGCGCAGCGTCTTGCGCTGGGTACAACCCGTTGTCTGCGTTTTGCCAAAAATCGAGTTCCGCGTTGGCGACGGGTTTGCCATTTATATCTACGACACGGCCATGCAACCAAGTTCTTTCGCCCGCTTGGCCATTGGTTAAATCCACGCCATTGGGTTGCAACTGCGAATCGTGGTTATGAAACGGGCCCAAGACGCTGCTAGATGTGCCGCCAACAGGTTGTGAAACCACGTCGACAATAGATGAAATGCCCAATACATCAGACAGCAAACTAAATTCGTTGCGCTCTTCGGTAGTGATATCTGCTGCAGCGGTTAGAAAAGTCAAACCTCGCATCCATTCTTCTTTGGTGAGCTTGGATTCGGCGACGAAAGCGTGCAGGTGCTTGACCAACAAAGCCATCACCTCGGCCATGCGTGGGTCAGAGGCGGTGGCAAAACTGCGCATCGCAGCTTCAGTGACGGTTAGCATGGGAATTCCTTAACAAGCCAATTGGAGGTTTCATCGATAATATTCGAAAACTTTTATTTTTATCGATAAAGATTGCGTTTCCACTCTTTTTGAATCAAGTACATGCCCTCCACTTTTGCACCAACTGACTCTCTACAAGACCGTATAGCCGTTATCACCGGCGGCACAGGCGCCATTGGTTTGGCCACTGCCAAACGACTCGCTACTTTGGGTGCACGCTGTGTTTTGCTCTACAACTCAGAGTCCGCAGAGTCTGCTGCGGCTAAAGCAGCCACTCTACCTGGCAGTGGCCATTTGTGTTTCAATGCGCCCATCACGGACAGCCAAGCGCTCAAAAGTGTTGCCGCTGAAATTGAAAAGCAGTGCGGAGTGGTGCACATTTTGGTCAACAGCGCTGGCTACACCAAGGCAGTTCCAGCAGCTGATTTAGAGGCACTCACCGACGAGTTGATCGACGATATTTTGAAAGTCAACTTTCGCGGTGTGATCGCAACGATTCGCGCCTTCATCCCTTTGCTTAAAAAGTCTGAAGACGGTTTGATCGTCAATATTTCTTCTATTGCAGGCTTCACAGGCACAGGCAGCAACTTGGCCTATGTCGCAGCCAAGGCCAGTATTGATGTAGTTGGCGACGCATTGGCTAAAGCCTTTGCACCCTTCGTGCGCGTCATCTCCGTTTCGCCTGGTGTTGTAGATTCCACATTTGTGCCAGGACGTGGCGCAGATTTCAACGAAAAAGTGGCAGGCACCATTCCACTCAAACGCATCGGCACCGTGGACGATGTCGCAGCAGTCGTGCAGGCCTGCGCCACCACCATGCGTTATGTCACCGGAACGCGCATCGTGGTCGATGGCGGCAGACATCTTTAATCACACACCTTTAAAAACGACATGAGCCAAAAAACCTTTCTCACCTGCGCGGTCACGGGCAATATCACTACGCCAGAACAAACGCCCCACCTGCCCATCACCCCGACTCAAATTGCAGACGAGTGTTTGGCTGCGGCAGAAGCGGGTGCAGCAGCAGTGCATATCCATGTGCGCGACCCTAAAACTGGCAAACCTTCTATGGAACTGGAGCACTATCGCGAAGTGTTTGACAAAGTGCGGCGAGGCAATCCAGAACTCATCATCAACCTCACCACAGGACCTGGCGGGCGATTTGTTCCAAGCCACGATGACCCACGTGTTGCTGCTGCGGGCTCGACCTTAGTCGTCCCTGAAAAACGTGTGGAACATATCCGTGTTTTAAAACCAGATATTTGCTCGCTTGACTTGAACACCATGAATTCAGGCGGCGATGTGGTGATCAACACGCCGCGCAATGTGCGCATCATGGCCAATGTGATGCGTGAAGCCGGCGTCAAACCTGAGTTAGAAATTTTTGATTCAGGCGATATCCACCTCGCACGCGACCTGATTGCCGACGGTACTTTGCAAGGTCCTGGTTTGTGGACATTTGTCACCGGCGTGAAGTATGGTTTTAATTCATCGCCTGAGACCTTGATGTACGCGCGAAGCTTGCTGCCCGCAGGTGCTATTTGGTCTGCGTTTGGCATTGGGCGTTTTGAGTTTCAATTCGTCGCGCTTGCCATGTGCGCAGGCGGCCATGTGCGCGTAGGCATGGAAGACAACATTTATTTAGAGAAAGGCGTACTGGCAAAAAGTAACGCCGAGTTGGTGACCAAGGCCAAGCGCATCATCCATGATTTGGGAGGCGAATTGGCTACACCAAGTGAGGCGCGTGCAATGCTTCAACTACCGCTTCGCAAATAGCCTTGAAACTGTTAATTTCTGGCTTTTTTTTGATTTTTTGATTCACATAACTTCTTTCGATTTACCTAAGAGCGTTTTTCATGACCGCAGATAAAAAAGCACTGCAAGCCGTGCGTGTTCTTACCAAAGCAACGAACGCAGACGCATTGGCGCCTCACATCTTTGCGCAAGACCCACCCGCACACAAAGCAGGTGAAGCCTTGGTGCGTGTGCGTAGCGCAGGCGTGAACCCTAGCGACGTAAAAGCCGCGTTGGGTTTAATGCCACAAGCGGTATTTCCTCGCACCCCTGGTCGCGACTATGCAGGTGTGGTAGTCGAAGGACCGAGCAACTGGATTGGTAAAGAAATTTGGGGATCAGGCGGAGATGTAGGCATTACGCGTGATGGGTCACATGCCGGTTGGTTGGTTCTCCCAGAAGCCGCTTTGCGTGAAAAACCCAAACGCTTGAGTTTTGAAGAAGCAGGCTCGATTGGTGTACCTTTCATCACGGCTTACGAAGGCTTTCGCCGCAGTGGTTTGCCGCAAGCTGGACAAACCGTGGCAGTGATGGGTGCCAATGGCAAAGTTGGACAAGCCGCAGTGCAATTGGCTGCACAAGCAGAGGCTTTGGTGATTGCGGTGCAAAGAGGCGATACGCCGTTCGACCAACGCGTCAACGGTGTGCACTATGTCGACGCCGCGCTTGGTAAAGTCGCAGAGACCATTCGTGAACTCAGTGCAGGCAAAGGGGCCAACATCGTTTTCAACACGGTGGGCAGCCCTTACTTTGAAGCAGCGAATCTTGCAATGGCAAAAGGCGCGACACAAATATTCATCGCAACGATTGAGCGTCCAGTGCCTTTTGATATCTTCACGTTTTACCGAGGCATGCATACCTTTGTAGGTATTGATACATTAGCCCTAGACTGCATTCACACCAACGCGCTGATGCAAGCCATGTACGATGGTTTTGAAGCTGGCAGCCTGCAGCCCTTCCAAGTCACACCGGATGCAGTTTTTGGACTAGACCAAGCATTGCGCGTTTACAAAGAAGTTTTAGGCGGCGCAAGACGCCGTATTGTTTTTAATCCTTAATTTATAGGAGACAACATAATGGACAACACCACTTTTCTCACGCGCCGCCATGCATTGCAGTGGGCTGCAGCAGCCAGTGCATCTTCTAGCTTGGCAGCATTTAGCCAAAGTGATTGGCCGCAAGGCAAAGCGATTACTTTTGTGGTTCCATTTACTGCAGGCAGCGGTACCGATGTCATAGCACGCACGATCGCTGAAAAACTCGGACCCCTGCTTGGCGCGCAAATCGTTATTGACAACAAAACGGGCGCTGGCGGAACGGTAGGCGCAGCCTTGGTTGCCAAGGCACCTGCTGATGGTTACACCTTGCTAGTGCACAGCTCGGGGCACGTGGTCAATCCTGCCTTGTATCCCAAGCTAAGTTACGACACCCTCAAAGACTTTGACGGCATCACGCCCTTGGCCAGTTTGCCTAATGTCATCGTTGTTTCGCCAAGCAAAGGCTACAAAGATGTTGCTGATTTGGTTGCCAAAGCCAAAGCACAACCCGGTGTTTTGAACTATGCATCGGCTGGAAATGGATCGGCCACGCACATGAATGCTGAAAAGTTTCGCGTTGCTACGGGCATTCAAGCGCAACATGTGCCATATCGCGGAACACCTGAGGCTTTGACAGAAACTGCCTCAGGGCGTATCGATTGGTTTTTTGCGCCTTTGGTATCGGCTTTGCCGTTGATACAAAGTGGTCGATTGCAAGCAATAGCGGTGAGTACGGCGCAGCGTTCACCTCTGTTGCCGCAAGTGCCATCGATAAGCGATGCTGGATACGCAAGTGCGGCTTACACCTTCTGGGTGGGTTTATTCGTAACAGCCAAAACTCCCAAGCCCATCGTGAATAAATTGCATGCTGGTGTGATGCAAGTATTGGCAATGCCCGATGTGAAAGACCGCCTAGATAAATTAGGCGCTGCAGCTATGCCGATGCAACAAGATGCATTTGAAAAATACCTTGACAGCGAGACTGCGTCAGCAGCGCAACTAGTCAAAGCTGCTGGTATCAAGATCGAGTAATTACTCGCCTAGGGGTTTCAGCGTTTTACTGAACAATGCCCTTGTCTTTTAGGGCTTGGATTTGCGCCTCAGTGAGACCAATGTCTTGCAACACCGCATCGGTATCTTGGCCAATGTCTGGCGCATTACGGCGGTGCGATCCTGGTGTGCGGGATAGCTTGGGAACAATTCCTGGCAATGCCAGTGTGCTGCCATCTGCCATCACGGTTTGCAAAATCATGTCTCGTGCTTGGTAATGTGGGTCTGCTGCAATGTCAGCCACGTTATAGATGCGCCCTGCCGGCACACTGGCAGCATCGAGTAGCTCTAGCACTTGCGCAACAGAAAGTGTTGCAGTCCATGCGCCGATAGCCGCATCAATTTCTTCTACACGTTGCACGCGCCCTGCGTTATCTGTCAGACCAGCGTCTAAGCCTAAATCATCACGCCGCATGGTTTGCATGAGCCGTTTAAAGATACTGTCACCGTTACCAGCAATCAGCACATAACCACCGTCTTGGCATTTATACGCATTGCTAGGTGCGATACCAGGTAAGGCACTACCGGCTGCTTCACGCACTGCACCAAAAGCGCTGAACTCTGGTAACAAACTTTCCATGCAATTAAAGACCGCTTCGTATAAAGCGACATCGATCACCTGCCCCTTGCCACTGGTGTGTCGTTCATGCAAAGCCAGCAAGATACCAATCACGCCATGCAAAGAAGCCAAGGTATCACCAATGCTGACCCCAACACGCACAGGCACACGACCTGGCTCGGCTGTGAGATGGCGCAATCCGCTCATCGCTTCTGCCACCACGCCAAAGCCTGGCTTATCGCGGTAAGGACCAGTTTGTCCGTAGCCACTGATGCGCAGCATGATGAGCTTTGGGTTGATGGCTAACAATTCGTCAGGCCCCAAACCCCAGCCCTCCATCGCGCCAGGGCGGAAGTTTTCTATCAAGACATCCGCATCTTTAACCAATTGCCGAACGATATCTTGTGCCTCGACTTGTTTTAAATCTAGGGCGATGGAACGTTTATTACGCGATTGGATTTGCCACCATACCGATGTGCCATTTTTCAGCAAACGCCATTTGCGTAAGGGGTCTCCCGTATTGGGTGGTTCTATTTTGATGACATCTGCACCAAAATCTGCCAAAGTTTTAGCGGCAAACGGTCCGGCAATTAGTTGCCCAAGTTCGATGACGCGTAGGTTACAAAGTGCTGATGGAGATTGCATAAGCGACAGTTTATCAATGACGATTACAACTATGCACTGACAATAGAGCGCAAGCCTCTAAAATCGACACACAATTGTCACTTGACCACACTACGATCAAACTATGAAGCAAGGTACTTTATTGGCAGCCATTGACTTAGGCTCCAATAGTTTTAGGTTAGAAATTGGGCGTTACGAACACGGTCAAATTCAACGCATTGAATATCTCAAAGAGACAGTGCGTCAAGGCAGTGGCTTCGATGAAAACAGAAACCTTTCCCAAGAATCTATGGTGCGTGGCTGGGAATGTTTAGCGCGCTTTGCAGAGCGTATCGCAGGATTTCAAAAATCGCAGGTGCGTGCTGTTGCAACGCAAACACTGCGTGAAGCCAAGAACCGCGAAACTTTTATTCAAGCAGGCCATGACATTTTGGGTTTTCCGATTGAGGTAATTTCTGGCAGCGAAGAAGCACGCTTAATCTACCAAGGTGTTTCTCGTCTGCTACCTACCGACCACAAGCGGCGTTTAGTCATAGACATTGGCGGTCGTTCTACCGAGTTGGTCATCGGACAAAACTTGCAAGCCCACGTCACAGGCTCATTTCGAGTTGGCAGTGTGGCATGTTCGATGAAGTATTTTCCTGATGGCATGTTGACTGAACAAGCATTTACCAAAGCAGAAATTGCTTCCAAAGCCGTTTTAGAAGAAGCGCTCGAACAATACCCTCGCTCGAAATGGGATACCGCCTACGGTTCATCTGGAACGGTGGGTGCTGTTGCAGCTGTTTTACAAGCCGAAGGTTGGCCAGCAGGAGAAGTCAGTATCGACGGCTTAAATTGGCTGATCAAGCAATTAGTGCGTGCTGGCCATGTCGACGAAGTGCGCTTACTGGCTTTAAAAGAAGACCGTCGCGCTGTCATTGGTGGTGGTGTGAGTGTTTTACGCGCTTTGATGCAGTTGCTAGACATTGACAAACTCAACGTTGCACAAGGTGCCCTGCGGCAGGGCGTTTTGTTTGAAATGGTGGAGCGCGATGACCACACCACCGATGTGCGCGATATTTCTATCCAACGCTTAGCGCAAAAATTTGATATTGACCAAACCCAAAGTTCCCGTGTAAGCCGTGTTGCCTTGCAATTTTTTAACAAGACCATTCAAGACTCAGGCCATGAACTTCATTTAATCCAGAGACTCAAACGCAAACTCAGCTGGGCGGCTGCAATGCATGAGGTGGGTTTCAGTATTTCTCATACGGATTACCACAAGCATGGAGCCTATATTTTGGAGAATGCTGACTTGCTGGGTTTTAGCATGCAAGAGTTGCATCGCTTGGGTCTGCTAGTGTTAGGGCATCGTGGCAAGTTAAGAAAATTAGAAGCAGATTTTGAAGAAGCTGAATTTGTCAAAATGCTTATCTCGTTGCGCATCGCTGTTATTTTGTGCCATGCCCGCAAATACCCAGACCCAAATATGGAATTTACCTGCCATGACAAATCAAAAGTATTTACCCTAGAGGCAGAGGCCGATTGGATAGAAAGCTATCCGCAATCGGCACATTTATTACGCCAAGAAGTAATAGCCTGGCAAAAGACGCCTTGGACCTTTGTTTTTACGCAAGCCGCCCGCGTCAAACAACACGCTTAATTTTTAGCGCCGCCGTAAATAGCCATCAGTTGCTGTTGCGCACTGGTATGAATCTTCGGAGTTACGCTGCGTGATTTTGGTAGCGTAGTTCTGACATACTGCCCATTGGTATTCATCACCCAAGCGTCAACATAGTCTTGCAAATAGGTTTGCAAGCATTCATTAAAGATCCGTTGGCGCAGCTTAGGGTCTTCCACCGGCCAAGCCAATTCCACCCGACGCAACATATTGCGGCTCATCCAATCGGAGCTCGACAAATACAAAGACTCTTGTTTGCCCGATGCAAAGTAAAACACGCGCGAATGCTCTAAGAAGCGTCCGATCACAGAACGCACGCGTATGTTTTCTGTAAACCCCGCTCTTTGTGCTGGCAGCATGCATGCGCCACGAATAATTAAATCAATTTGAACACCTGCATGTCCTGCATGCACCAGAGCTTCCATCAGACTCTCATCCGTCAAGGAGTTCATCTTCAAAATGATGCGGCTTTTTTGACCTTCGTGCGCGGCTTGCGCGGTCTGCTTGGTCAGTTCAATCAGATTTTTCTGCAAATGGAAAGGTGCAAGCATGAGCTTATTGAGCCTAGGGATCTTGCTTTGATTTGCCAGTAAGTTAAAAACAGTTTCTACATCTTGGGTGATCTTAGCGTCGCTGGTCAAATGGCTTATGTCGGTGTAGAGCTTGGCTGTTTTCGGGTTGTAGTTGCCGGTGGAAAGATGCGCATAGCGGCGGATCATTCGGCCTTCGCGGCGCGATACCAGCAACATCTTGGCGTGTGTTT
The DNA here is from genome assembly GCA_037133815.1 of Betaproteobacteria bacterium. Taxonomy (GTDB): domain Bacteria; phylum Pseudomonadota; class Gammaproteobacteria; order Burkholderiales; family Burkholderiaceae_C; genus Limnohabitans. Next base: position 5,840 of record JBAXNJ010000006.1, on the reverse strand, counting down.
TTAATCCCACCACGCCATACACCACTTGGGCGCCGATGTATTCGAGTTTTTCAGCCCAATTGATATTGGCTTCTTCATCAAACCGTGCTTTTAACTCCACCACCACTGTGACTTCTTTGCCACGTTGCACTGCTTCGCGTAATAGCTCCATCAATTCAGAATCGGCGCCTGTGCGGTAGATAGTTTGCTTTATAGCCAACACATGCTTGTCGCGCACAGCTTCCCTCAGAAAAGCCAAAACTCCGTCAAAGCTTTCGTAGGGTTGGTGAATCAACACATCGCCTGTTTGCAATTGCTCAAAAATAGACGTATTGACTTTAAATTGCTGAGGGAAACTTGGGTGATAAGGCGGAAACAGCCATTTGGGCCTATCGATCAAATCAATCAATTGGTTTAATCGGACTAAGTTCACAGGGCCATGCACGCGATAAAGCGCTGTAAGGGGCAACTCAAATTGATGCAATAGAAAGTCTGACAAATATTGCGAACAACCGTCAGATACTTCTAGCCGAATTGCTTGACCAAAATTACGATGAACTAACCCGTGACGCAAAGCAGTACGCAAATTTTTAACGTCTTCTTCGTCCACCGCCAAGTCGGAGTGACGCGTCAAACGAAATTGTGAAAACTCCCCCACCACGCGACCAGGGAAAAGCTCTTCTAAATGTGCACGAATAACGCTTGAAATCGATACAAACAACAAACGGCGACCAGATATTTTTTCAGGCAACTGGATGACCCGTGGAAGACTGCGTGGTACTTTGACAATCGCAATTTCGTTATCGCGTCCAAATGCGTCTTTACCAGATAAACGCACAATGAAATTCAAAGATTTATTGGCGATTTGCGGAAATGGATGAGCAGGGTCAAGGCCCACAGGAAGCAGTAATGGCCGCGTCTCACGTTCGAAATAATTTTTTACCCAAAAATGCTGGTCTGCATTGCGCTCACCGTGCGACAAAATGCGCACCCCAGCCTTGGCAAATGCAGGCATAAGCGAATCGTTATACAAAGCGTATTGCTCGTGCACCAGTGCATGCACCGCCTGGCTCAAGGATGCCTGGGACTGCGCATCAATTTCACTTAAAGAAGCTTTGGGTTTGGCTAGACTTGTGTAGAGCGCAGCACGCACTTCAAAAAACTCATCTAAGTTGGAAGACACGATGCACAGATAACGCAAACGCTCTAATAAAGGCACATCTGTTCGCTTAGCCCAATCCAGCACACGAGTATTGAATGCGAGCAGGCTTAAGTCTCTGTCCAGCCAATCTGGCGACATGTGAGATTTGTGTTTCTCATGGGAATGGGAATGTGTGTGCATGATTTGATATTTCTCGCCATTTCAAGTTTTAACGTGGCGATAACCATTCTTGCATCTTTTCATTAATATGTCACATTAAAGTCATATGTGGGCTCTAGACTAGGTTTTTTAAGGAGCGAATGTGGCATTTGTCAGGTTCATATTAGGCATCGCTTGTTGTACGTTGTTAGCCTTCAACAATGCGTACGCTGTTGACACCCCTTTACTCAGTTTTGGTGATTTACTGAAGCACCCCATTGGACCCAATGGGCTTGAAATTGCACCCAGTGCCAAAAGCATGCAAGGCCATAACGTGCGTATGCGAGGGTTTATGGTTAAAAGCGAAGAGGACTCTATAGGCCAGTTCTACTTCGCGCCTATGCCAATCCAGATGAGTGAACATGCTGATGGGCCCGCTAATGATTTACCAGCGTCTGCTGTTTTGGTGAAGTTAGACCCAAGCCAAGCGAATTTGGCTGTTGCACACAAAGCAGGGGCGCTTGTTTTAGAGGGCACTTTGCTTGTTGGAAGACATGAAGACGCACAAGGCACTGTGTCATGGTTTCAATTGCAATTACCAGTTCATTAATTTTTTAAGAAATCCACACACCACCATGAAAACAACTAAACGTTTTTTACCGATATCAACACTCACCTGCTTACTGACTTTGAGCGCATATGTGTCTGCGCAACCCGTAGTTACGCGACTAACCCCGCCTAGTGAACTCTTTAGCAGCGGTCAACCAGCGCCCATCATTGCGCGCTTTTTGCCTGAGCAACGTTTTGATCTGCAAGCCACCATCAAACCTGATGACGCCAACAAATCGATAACCAAAGCAGAGTTTGCTATCAATAACCAATTGGTCAAGGTATCTACTGCTTTGCGCGATTGTTCAACTGGATGCTTACCGAACGTTCCAAAAAATAGTGCTGTTGCAACAGTTCGTGCCATCACGATCAAGACTCCAGGCACTCATACATTCACGGTAACTGCCACACAAAGTGATGGCCAGAAGGTTGTGGCATCTGGTAATTTTGAAATCGTGCCGTTCGAGAATGGCGGGCAAAAAGTCAAAAACATTATCATCTTCCTTGGCGATGGAATGGGTGTTGCCCATAGATCTGCCGCACGTATTGTTGCCGGCGGATTCGCGCAAGGCAAATCGATTAAGCCACTGGCCATGGATACTTTCCCTGTCACAGGCCTAGTGAAAACCGCCTCTTTAAATTCCATAGTGACCGATTCAGCACCTGGAATGGCTGCCTATGTCTCGGGTAATAAAGGTAACAACAATGAAGAAGGCGTTTTCCCTGATGACACGTTGGACCCATTTGACAATCCGCGTATTGAATATCTAAGTGAGTACCTCAAACGCACCCAAGGTAAAGCCTTGGGCATCGTTACTACCGCGGATGTGTTTGATGCAACGCCTGCCGCAAACGCCATTCACACCAGTAATCGTGGCGCTGGAACCGGCATCGTGGATCAGTTTTTCGATGACCGGAATTTGACTGGCCTATCCGTTTTAATGGGCGGTGGTCGCAAGTGGTTCTTGCCTTCGACAGTGCCTGGCTCACAACGTTCAGACAGAAATGACTACGCTTTTTCCAGCACGGATGCGCACACAGCTGACATCGTGAAAAGATGGGGCGCTAGTCCAGGCAAATTAGACAAAGACCGTGACTTAATCGCCGATTTCAAATCTGCTGGTTTTGCGTATGCGTCAGATAAATCATCTTTAGATGCTGTCAACCCCGCACAAACCAACAAATTGTTGGGCTTGTTTGCATACTCCAACATGAATGTGGCCTTAGACAAAATCGATGGCCGCAGAGGAAAGAAGAATGGCGTCAAAGGTAGCGTGGTAGACGACTTTGGATTTCCTGATCAGCCTATGCTGGAAGAAATGACTGTCAAAGCTCTGGATGTGTTGTCCAAAGATAAAAATGGATTTGTGCTCATGGTGGAGGCTGCATCTATCGACAAGCAAGCCCACAATATGGACACCGAGCGCTGGATTTTGGACACCATTGAATTTGACAATGCCATTCGTGTCGGACAATCTTTCGCGCAAAAGCGTGGCGACACATTGGTCATCATTACCGCTGACCACGAAGTCTCTGGCGTTTCTTTGATTGGTGGCTCTATCGTTAGCGATAGCAAATTGGCAGAGTTGGCAAAAGACGGGGGCGTGGCTAATTTACGCGATAAAGTTGTTGGAGCCTATGAAAAAGCTGGTTTTCCCAAATACCGCCTCGCAAACGATGGCTATCCAGAAACCACCAATGTCGATAACCGCTTGTTAGTGGGATATGGCGCCAACAGCGACCGCCATGAAGATTGGCGTACCAATGACCGTCCTATCCAAGATAGCCAACAACCTTTCTCTAAAGCAGAGCCACTCTCCGTCTATCCAGCAGACCCTACTGCACGTGATGCAGAGGGCAAATTCATGGTGACTGGTCAAGTCCCTGGAAACAGCGGTGTGCATACTGCCAGTGATATTCCACTGTCCGCCTTTGGACCTGGCGCATGGTCTTTCACGGGTGTCATGGACAACACCGATGTGTTCTTTATCTTGGGACAAGCAGCGGTCAAAGGTGTGGTTAAGCCCAAAGGATTTCCTTCTAAGTAATTGGTGTTCCTTACCTACCTGCGCCTGCTCTATGCTTTTATAAAAGCATTTTGGGTTTTGTTTGTTCAATTGCCACGCTTAGACCAAGCAGGTCAAAGTTTGGCAATTCAACAATGGTCAGCTGATACTTTAAAGTTGTTAGACATTTCGGTTGAAGTGATAGGCGATGTGGGCACCTCCGCCTCCAAGCCATCTCGGTTGTTAGTAGCTAACCATATTTCTTGGCTTGACCCTTTGGTAATCCAAACACTGCAACACAGTATTTTTGTGGCCAAACAAGAAGTGAGTCGATGGCCTGTGGTCGGACAGATCGCAAAAGGATGCGATGTTGTTTTTGTTAACCGCGGATCTCCTAGCTCTGCGCGCAAAATGGTGCAAGGCCTGACTGAGGCTCTTCAAAAAAACTTGTGTATCGCTGGTTTTCCAGAGGGCACCAGCACAGAGGGCCATCAAGTCGGCCTTTTCCATTCGAACTTATTTGAAGTAGCAGTAGCGCATTCGTGTGAAGTGATTGCACTGAGCTTGCGCTACAAAGACCAAGCAACGCACACCATGAGTCTTACACCGGCATTCGTTGGTGATATTGGATTTTTGCAATCTCTTCACCGCGTGATTTGTGCACCACCCATAGTGGTGCAAGTCGTGGTGTCAGAACCTATTGCATCCTATGGACATACGCGGCGCACCTTAGCGCAATTGGCACAAAGCAAGGTGCAAACGCAACTCGAATCACTTCAATAGTTAAATGAAGTCTGGGTTGATCACATTGAGCAACAGGATTTCAGAATACTCTTCACGCAAGCGCGATCGTAACCACCAAACAGAACCTTTACGAATAGCGCAACTGTGCTCTTGCATGCCCAGTAGTCTGGCTGCTATTTCACCTAAATAAGGTTGGTGCCCTACTAAAAGAACAGGCCCCTTGCCTTGCGGGCCTTTTTCGAGATCCCATTTGATCAAGGCCAGCACTTCATCAGCGCTACTCTCAGGCACCAATTCGTCGCGTAATTTGTATTTGCGATTCAATGCTTTAGCAGTTTGCTCTGTTCTTCTCGCAGGGCTCACCAAAATGCGTACGCCCTCTGGTAGGTGGCGATCTAGCCAAGCGGCCATTCGTACGGCTTGTTTTTCGCCCTTGGTGGTGAGCTCTCGTGATAAGTCATCCTCCCCTTCGGAGGCAATTTCTGCATCTGCATGACGCCATAAGATTAAATCCATATTGAACCTTTATTTGACTTCGCTTTAGCCAGACTTATTATTTAGCCATTTGGCCTAGATACTCGGGCAAGCCTGTTGCAACAATCGGTAACCAAGAAATAATCAAAGTCCCAATAAAAATTGCCAACAACGCAGGAAGCACTGAAATAGCTACTTTGCGAATCGGCTGTTTAAAGACGGCTGATGCAAAGAATATATTCATTCCGGCGGGTGGGCATAAAAACCCCATCTCCATATTGGCAAGAAAAATAATACCGAAATGAACCGGGTCAATTCCATAGCTAACCGCCAAAGGTAAAAGCAAAGGCACTAACACCACGATTGCGGCATATATTTCCATCAAAGCGCCAGCAACAAAAAGAAACACATTGAGCGCTAACAAAAATACAAACTTGTTTTGTGTGATGCCTTGTACCCAGTCGATAGCCAAATCTGGAATGCCGGCATCGACCAAATAATTGGTCAATCCCAAAGCCATGCCCAATATCAACATCACACCACCAATGATTTGTGCGCATTGCGACAAGCACTCACCCATCAAACGCCAATTTAATTCTTTATGGGCAATTGATTGCGTGAGCACCGCATAGATTGCAGTCAATGCAGCGCTTTCTGTTGGCGTTGCCAAACCACTTACCAATGAGCCTATAGCCACGAAGGGCGCCAAAATTTCCCACTTGGCTTGG
>JBAXNJ010000005.1:0-16010 GCA_037133815.1 Betaproteobacteria bacterium | reverse complement strand
AACGGTTGTGCCGCTTTGCGCGCCCTCACGTATGCACAGCGTGCGGCCATGCTCGGCGCAGCATCCAAAGTTTTGCAAGCCAACCGTGATGCGTATTACGACATTTCCACCGCCAACAGCGGCACCGTGAAAACCGACACTGCCGTGGACGTCGACGGCGGCATCTACACCCTTAGCACCTACGCCAAGATGGGCGAAAGTTTGGGTAACACACACTTTATGCACGACGGCGAGCCCGCTCGCTTGGCCAAAGACCCACTGTTTCAATCGCAACACTTACTCACACCCACACGCGGTGTGGCCATGTTCATCAACGCTTTCAACTTCCCCTCATGGGGCTTGTGGGAAAAAGCGGCGCCTGCACTTTTGTCTGGCGTGCCCGTTATCGTCAAGCCTGCCACCGCAACCGCATGGCTAACACAACGCATGGTCAAAGACGTAGTCGATGCGGGTATTTTCCCAGCAGGTGCCATCTCTGTCATTTGCGGCAGCTCAGCTGGACTGATGGATCAACTCGAACCATTTGATGTGGTGTCGTTCACTGGCTCTGCAGACACAGCAGCGATCATCCGATCGCACTCTGCGGTCACCAAAAAATCTGTGCGCGTAAATATCGAAGCTGACAGCGTTAATTCTGCTTTGCTCTTACCCAGCGAATCAGTTAGCAGCGAAGCCATCGATTTATTGGTCAAAGAAGTTGCCCGCGAAATGACCGTCAAGTCGGGCCAAAAATGCACAGCCATTCGCCGTGTGTTGGTGCCCGAAAGTTTGTACGACACCGTGGCCCAAGCGTTGTCTGCCCGTTTGGCCAAAACCACCGTAGGCAACCCTCGCAACGAGACCGTTCGCATGGGTGCAGTGGTAAATCGTGAACAGTTCAAAGCTGTGGGTGAAGGTTTGACGTATTTGAAAGCGCAAGCCACTGTTTTGCATGACGGCAGCACACATGCGTTGGTGGATGCTGACACTGATGTTGCATGCTGCATAGGCCCAACACTTCTAGGCACTCGCGATGCCGCAGGCAGCAACGCCGCCGACCGCGTGCACGACACCGAAGTGTTTGGCCCGGTGGCCACATTGGTGCCCTATCGCAATAACGATCTTGACCACGCACTGCAACTCATACGTCGAGGCCAAGGCTCATTGGTCGCCTCTCTTTACGGCAGTGACCCCGTTGCATTAGGCAAAGCCATTTCAGAGCTCACCGACAGCCACGGCCGTGTGCACGTCATCTCACCCGACGTAGCAGCAATCCACACTGGCCACGGCAACGTGATGCCTCAATCACTGCACGGTGGCCCTGGCCGCGCTGGAGGTGGCGAAGAGTTGGGTGGCTTAAGAGCGCTGAATTTCTACCACCGCCGAGCTGCTGTGCAAGCCAGCACCGCTGTGTTGACACAACTCAAATAACAAAACATAGCATCGACTTGGAGGAGACAAACATGACAACCGACCACAACAGCACCCAAGACGTCGCAGCGCCACCCGAGCAGTTCAACTTCGCGCAGTTTTTGCTGGAAAGTAATGTCCAGCGAGCTGACCGCCCCGCTTTCATCGACGACCAAGGCACGCTCAACTACGGTGACTTATCAAAACGCGTGCGCAGCATGGCTACTGCCTTACGAAGCTTGGGGTTGAGGCGCGAAGAGCGCGTGCTGTTGCTGATGCACGATTGCAACGATTGGCCCGTCAGCTTTTTAGGTGCCATGTTTGCAGGCCTCGTGCCTGTGGCGGTCAACACCTTGCTCACCGCCGAGGACTATGCCTTCATGCTCGAAAACTCGCGCGCACAAGCGGTGCTGGTGTCGGGCGCATTACTGCCAATACTCACCGCCGCCATGACCAAGTCGGACAACGAAGTGAGCAAGATCATTGTCTCCAAAACCGTAGCACCATTGCAACCTGCAGAAGTCGAATTCGAATCCCTCTTACAGGCGCATCAACCCATGGACAAAGCTGCATCCACCAAAGCAGATGACCCCGGTTTTTGGCTTTACTCATCAGGCTCAACAGGTCGCCCCAAGGGAACTGTGCACTCACACGCCAACCCCTATTGGTCGTCGATGTTGTACGGGAAAAACACTTTGAAGTTGACTGAAAACGATGTGTGTTTTTCAGCAGCCAAACTTTTCTTTGCCTACGGATTAGGCAATGGGCTCACGTTTCCGATGGCGGTGGGTGCATGTGCCCTTCTGATGTCCGAGCGCCCCACACCAGACGCTACGTTCAAACGTATGACGGGAGGCATTGGCGGCGTCAAACCCACCGTGTTCTTCGGCGCACCCACAGGCTTTGCCGGCATGTTGGCACACCCCAACTTACCCAGCAAAGCACAAGTGGCAATGCGCTTGGTTTCTTCCGCAGGCGAGGCACTGCCCGCAGAACTGGGCGAGCGCTTTCACCAACATTTCGGCATAGACATTGTGGATGGCATTGGATCCACCGAGATGCTGCACATCTATTTATCCAACTTGCCAAACAACGTACGATATGGCACCACGGGTTGGCCTGTGCCCGGGTACGAAGTGGAACTTCGCGGCGACGATGGTCTGCCTGTTGCAGACGGCGAGCCGGGAGACCTCTACACCAAAGGCCCATCTGCAGCCCTGATGTACTGGGGTAACCGCGAAAAAAGCCGCGAAACATTCCAAGGCGGCTGGACCAAGAGTGGCGACAAATACACCCGCAATGCGGACGGCACCTACACCTATGGTGGCCGCTCGGATGACATGCTGAAAGTCAGCGGCATTTACGTCAGCCCCTTCGAGGTAGAAGCCACGCTCATTCAACACCCAGCTGTGCTGGAAGCTGCCGTGATCGGCGTCAACGACAGCGATGGTTTAACCAAAACCAAAGCCTTTGTCGTTCGAAAAGATGGCGCCCAAGTCACAGAGGAAGAGCTCAAAGCTTTTGTGAAGGACAAGCTGGCTCCGTACAAATACCCGCGTCAAATTGAGTTTGTCGCCGAGTTGCCCAAAACTGCCACCGGCAAAATTCAGCGCTTCAAGCTGCGCGCACAAGAAGCCAAAGCCTAATGGCTCGCACTGACCTCGTCGACATCGACTGGCAAGGTCGTGTTGTGCGTATTGAGCACCAGTGGCTCAACGCGCACATGGCCGAGGCACCGTTGTTTGTGTTTTTGCATGAAGGCTTGGGCTCGGTCGCCATGTGGCGCGAATACCCCCAACAGTTGTGCAATGCTCTCAGCGTGCGCGGCTTGGTGTATTCACGCCCAGGCTACGGACAGTCCACCCCACGTGATGCAGACGAGCACTGGCAGCCTAACTTCATGCACGTCCAAGCACACGAAGTACTGCCCGCTTTACTAAAGGCGTTGGATGTGCGCAAAGCGCCTTGGCTATTTGGTCACAGTGATGGCGGCTCGATTGCGCTACTCTACGCTGCGCATCATGCCACTACAGGTGTGGTGGCGTTGGCGCCGCACATCCGAGTCGAAGACGTGTCTGTTAGTAGCATTGCACTGGCCAAAGAGACCTATGAAAACACTGATTTACGTCAACGCCTCGCTAGATACCATGTGGATGTGGACTCCGCATTTTGGGGCTGGAACCGCATATGGCTCGCCCCCGAATTTCGCGATTGGTCCATCGAACAAGAACTTTCATCCATCACCTGCCCTGTGCTCGCCGTTCAGGGTATCAACGACGAGTACGGCACCTTGGCACAAGTTCGAGACATTCAACGCCTTGTGCCGCACACCGAATTGCTTGAACTGGAAAACTGCGCACACTCACCGCATAGAGATCAACCTCAAGCGCTGACACAAGCCTGTTTGACCTTCTTCAAAGCACACCCTTCACCCACCGCGCAACCTTAGAAAAAACCAGGAGATAACCATGCAAAAAAGAACCGTTCTACTTTCAGCCGCTGCATTTGCCGTGATTGCTGCCAGCACCAACACGTGGGCGCAAGCACTACCCAAACTCAAAGTGGGTTTCATGCTGCCCGCCACAGGCACCTTTGCTTCGTTAGGCACTGCTATCGACAACGGTTTCCGTTTGTACGTGGCTGAGCAAGGCGGAAAAATTGCAGGCCGCGAAGTGGAATACGTGCGCGTCGACGACGAAAGCGACCCATCCAAAGCCACCGACAATGTGAACAAACTCATCAAGCGCGACAACGTTGACGTCATCGTTGGCACCGTGCACAGCGGTGTCGCCATGGCCATGGCCAAAGCTGCCAAAGAATCTGGCACCTTGTTGATCGTGCCGAACGCCGGTGCAGCTGCCGTGACCGGCCCCATGTGCGCACCCAACATCTTTCGCTCTAGTTTTAGCAACTGGCAACCTGGCTATGCCATGGGTGAAGTTGCAGCTAAGAAAGGTCATAAAAAAATCGTGACTATCACTTGGAAATATGCAGCGGGTGACGAAGCGGTCAAAGGCTTCAAAGAGAGCTTTGAGAAAAACGGTGGCACCGTGGTGAAAGAACTTAACCTGCCATTCCCCAACGTAGAGTTCCAAGCGCTGTTGACCGAAATTGCAGCCACCAAGCCTGATGCCGTGTTCACCTTCTTTGCAGGCGGTGGTGCTGTGAAGTTTGTGAAAGACTATGCTGCAGCCGGCTTGAAGAAAACCATTCCACTTTACGGCTCTGGCTTCTTGACCGACGGCACCTTGGACGCACAAGGCGCTGACGCCGAAGGCTTGTTCACAACGCTGCACTACGCCGACAATCTCAACAACAAGCGCGATCAAGCCTTCCGTCTAGCTTATGTCAAGAGCTTCAAACTTCAACCCGATGTATATGCCGTGCAAGGTTATGACGCAGGCCAAATTTTGGGCATTGGTTTGAATGCCACCAAAGGTGACACGAAAAATATCCAAGGTTTTGCACAAGCCGTGCGTGCTGCCAAGATCGACAGCCCACGTGGCGCCTTCACCATGTCTTCGAGCCACAACCCCGTGCAAGACATTTACTTGCGCAAAGTGGTGGGTAAAGAAAACGTGGTGGATAGCATCGCGTCCAAATCCCTGACTGACCCAGGCCTCGGCTGCAAGATGTAACTGCGCACCGCCGCCGCCGCCCACAAGAGCGGTGGTGGCTTGTGCGTGTCTCAACCCTAACAGCAGAACCTTGATGGACTTTGCGACTTTTTTAATCCAGTGCCTCAACGCCCTGCAATACGGTTTGTTGTTGTTTCTGGTGGCCTCGGGTCTGACCTTGATATTTGGCATCATGGGTGTCATCAACTTGGCGCATGGCAGCTTCTACATGATCGGGGCCTACATGGCCTACGCTTTGGCACCCACTGTGTCGGCTATTTTTGGCGGTGCATTTTTTAGCACATTGGCCGTGGGTTTGATGCTGTCGGTCATCCTAGGTTATTTGCTGGAGTGGGCTTTCTTTAGCTACCTTTATGAGCGCGAGCATCTACAACAAGTACTCATGACCTATGGCTTAATTTTGGTGTTTGAAGAATTGCGCAGCATGCTCGTTGGTGACGATGTGCATGGTGTCCCGGTGCCCGAATGGCTCAACGGAGCTTTAGCGCTCAACGAGGTGATGACCTACCCCGTCTACCGACTATTCATGAGCGGCGTGTGTTTGCTGTTAGCTGGAGCGATGTGGTTTGTGTTCACACGCACACGGCTGGGCATGATGATTCGTGCGGGCACTTCTAACCGTGAAATGGTCCAAAGCCTGGGTATCGATATCAACCTGCTTTACCGCATTGTGTTTGCCATCGGTGTTGCACTGGCAGTGTTTGCCGGCATGATCGCCGCGCCTGTGTCTAGCGTTTACCCGGGCATGGGCAACTCGGTACTCATCATCTGCTTTGTGGTGGTGGTCATTGGTGGCATTGGCTCGATCAAAGGTGCGCTGCTGGCGGCGCTGCTGATTGGTTTGGTAGACACCTTTGGCAAAGTGTTGCTGCCCCAAGCAGCGGGCGTACTGGTGTATGTGTTGATGGCACTGATTTTGTTGTGGCGACCCAATGGTTTATTCAAAGACTGAGCACAAACGCATGCGTCATCCAACTTCTTTTGTTCTTCTATTTTTTGGTCTGCTCGCGCTATGGCCTTTCATGGCGGGATCCTATGGCGCCGACTTGGTAGCCAAAATCATGATCTTCGCTTTGCTTGCTTTGAGCCTTGAGCTTTTGGTGGGCAGCACCGGTTTGGTGTGTTTTGGTCAAGCTGCCTTTTTTGGTATTGGTGCGTATGCGGCCATTTTGATGTCCCCTACAGACGGTAGTGCGCCCGCTTTGTGGCTGTCGTTGCCCTGCGCGATTGCACTGGCTGCTTTGTATGCCCTGGCCGTCGGTGCTTTGTCGCTGCGCACCCAAGGCGTTTACTTCATCATGGTCACGCTGGCGTTTTCACAAATGGCCTACTACGTGGTGCACGACACGCCTTTGGGTGGTGGCACCGATGGTATTTACATGTACGTCAAACCCACCTGGGGCTGGGTCGATCTAGACAACCCAGCACACATGTACGGTCTAATTTGGCTGAGCTTATTGGTGGGTTTTTTGTTTTTGTCACAACTGCTGCGCTCGCCGTTTGGGCGTGCCTTGTCGGGCATTCGCGTGAATGAGCAACGCATGAAAGCTACTGGCTTTTCAGTCTATCCCTACAAACTGGCCGCGTTCACTTTATCGGGGGCCATGGCTGGTTGGGCCGGCTATTTGTTTGCTGTTAAAGACGGGTTTGTGAACCCCGAATTGTTGAGCTGGCACTTAAGCGGGTCTTTGTTGGTCATGATTATTTTGGGTGGCTTGGGCCACATGCGCGGTGCGGTGTTGGGTGCATTTGCTTTCGCTCTACTCCAAGAGTTGTTTCAAGCCGAAGCGGTATTTGGCAGCTTTGCCAAGCACTGGCACTTGAGCTTGGGCTTGACCATCATGGCGTGCGTTGCGTTTATGCCCCACGGCTTGGTGGCACTACCAGCGCAATTGCGTGAGCGTCTTTCTGGGCGCAACAACCGCGAAGCCCCTGTTGAAGCACTTGAGGAACAAGCATGACAGGCGATGTCCTTCTACAAGGCATCAACCTCACCCGCCGCTGGGGTGGTTTGGTGGCCGTCAATAACGTCTCGATCTCCCTTGAGCGCGGCCAAGTGCATGGTGTGATTGGCACAAATGGCGCAGGCAAATCTACGCTCATCAACTTGCTATCGGGCGAGTTTCAGCCATCCTCTGGCCAAGTTGAATTACTGGGACAAGACGTGTCGCACTGGGCACAACCACGTCGTGCGCGTGCGGGCTTGGGCCGCAGTTACCAACGCAACACCATCTTTCCCAGTTTCACTGTGCTCGAAAACTGTCGTCTATCGGCACAAGCGCAGCACCAGCAAGCATGGGCCTTTTGGCGCAACGCCCATACCGATGTCATCACGCGCAGCATTGCGCACGATGTGGCCTTGCGTGTAGGTTTGGGCGATGCCCTAGAGCGTCAAGTTGGCTTTTTAAGCCATGGCCAAAAGCGACAACTCGAAATAGCCATGTGCTTGGCCACAGCACCGCAAGTGCTGTTGTTGGACGAGCCGTTAGCGGGTATGGGCGCAGAAGAAACCGAGCGCATGCTTAACTTGCTGCAGGTGCTCAAAAAAGACCATGCTATTTTATTAGTCGAGCACGACATGGATGCGGTGTTTCGCATTGCCGATCTCATCACGGTGATGGTTAATGGCTTGGTCATTGCCACTGGTACACCCGACGAAGTGCGCAATAACCCCGACGTGCGCACCGCTTACTTGGGAGACCACTGATGTCTGTCAACTCTGAAATTATTTTGCAAGCACAAGACATTCATGCTTGGTACGACAGCAGCCACGTATTGCACGGCGTGAGCCTCGATATTCGCAAGGGAGAAACTTTGGGGCTGCTGGGGCGAAACGGCATGGGGAAAAGCACACTCATTCGCAGTTTGCTCGGCCATGTGAAACAACGCAATGGTCACATTAGTTTATTTGGCCACGACATTTCCAAGGCACGTCCGAACGAAGTGTCACGCCAAGGCGTAGCTTATGTACCTGAAGGTCGCGGCATTTTTGGCAACCTGAACGTGCGCGAAAACTTGGTCATGGCCGCACGCCCTGGGCGTTACGACCGCAATGACTGGACGCTTGAGCGCGTGCTCCACACCTTTCCTCGTTTAAGGGAGCGATTAACCAATTTGGGCAGCCAATTGTCGGGAGGCGAACAACAAATGCTCTCCATCGGACGCGCCTTGATGACGCACCCCGACCTCATCATCTTGGACGAAGCCACCGAAGGTTTGGCCCCGCTCATCGTGACCGAAATTTGGCGCGTGATTGACGACATCAAAACCAGCGGCATGGCGGTACTAATCGTGGACCGAGACTGGCACAAAGTGCTGTCTCGCAGCAACCGTGCTTTGGTCTTGCAAAAAGGTTTGGTAGTGTTACAGGGCGATGCCCAAGATTTGTTGAAAGACCCCGAGCTACCCAACTACCTAGGCGTGTGATTTAACGTGAATCCAAAATTTCTTTTGCTTTTTTACGCAAAAAGCCACATTAAGTTTTTTTCGAAGGGTAATTTCAGAACTCTTCGGTATCCACTTCAATCGCGCTCTGCGCGTTATAGCGCGCACCTTTTACCGTGTTTTGGTTCACCAAAGTATCTAGCTCTAGCATCTGCTGGGCAGATAAGTGCACATCCAACGATTGCATGTTTTCACCTAAGTGTGCAATGTTTTGCGTACCAGGAATTGGAATAAGCGAACTGTCTTTTTGCAGTAACCAAGCAAGGGCTAATTGCGCTGGGGTACAACCTACTTTGGCAGCATAGGCTTGGTACGCTTTACGCAAAGGCAGGTTGGCAGCATAGTTATCTTGTCCAAAACGAGGCATGGTTCTACGAATGTCTTTTTCTGCAAACTGGTCAATCGCCAAATCGCCTGCGCATAAAAAACCGCGTGCTACAGGGCTAAATGCCACAAACGTCACGCCTAATTCTTTACAAGCTTCGAGCACTGCAATTTCAGGATTACGCGTCCACAAAGAGTATTCAGTTTGCAAGGCTGTGATGGGATGCACCGCATGTGCTTTGCGCAACGTACTTGCAGAGATCTCGCTCAAGCCCAAAGTTTTGACTTTGCCTGCACGCACCAAATCGCTCATCGCGCCTACGCTCTCTTCAATCGGGATTTTCTTGTCCCAGCGGTGTAGGTAATACAAGTCAATCACATCTGTGCCTAGTCGGCTCAAACTGTCTTCACAGTTTTTGCGGATAGTCTCGGGTCTGCCATCGATCACGCGTTTCACGCCATCTGGAAATTCAACACCCGCCATACCGCCTTTGCTACAAAGCGTGATTTTTTGACGATGTGCTTTTAAGGCTTTGCCCAACAATTTTTCATTGGCCCCAAAACCATAAATAGCTGCTGTATCAAACAGCGTGACGCCAATATCTAAAGCTTTGTGGATCAATGCCTCACCCACTTCAGCAGTTGGGGGCGTGCCATAGGCATGGCTCAAATTCATACATCCCAAACCAATGGCGGAAACAGTGAAGGGGCCGAGTTGACGTTGTTGCATAAAAATTAAGCCTTGTGTGGACGTGTCCAAGATGGGAGAGGTGCAGAACGGTGCAGCACATCATTGTGCAACCAAGTGGCGCTTTTTTTAGCGCGCTCTGCGACGGTGTTCAAAGGTAGCTGCTGGTAATCGTCGTTGAACACTTCAAAACTGTAGTCACCGCGATAACCAATACGGTCTAGGCGCATCACCAAATCAGCCAAGTCTTCGCTGTGCACGCCCTCCCCTGGAAACACGCGGAAAGTACGTGCCGTAGTCATACGTTCTTCAAACGTTGGAGTCTCGTTCCACATGAAGTCTGACAACTGCACGAGAAAGATTTTTTCTGGATCTAAATCTTCGATGGCGTCTAACGATGTATTAGCCGCGAAGATATGAAATGAATCTAAGCCAATGCCTAAATTAGGGCAATCTGCGCGACACACCACGTCCCAAGACGTGGTGAATTCGTTGACTGTTCTTCCCCAAGACAAGCCCTCATAGGCAACCTTGATTCCAAGCGGCAAGGCCAACATGGCGAGTTTTTTCAAATCTCTGGCGATGTGGTCTAAATCGTCTGTAGCGTGGCGCGAGGAAGAAGAGCATGCCAACAACACTTTGCTGCCCGTCGCGGCACACATCTCCAACATCGATTTCGCAATATCTACTTTGTAGCTATGCAAATGGCCAGAGAGGCCTTCGAAATCTCGCAACACTTGAAAGCCTGTGGGTCGCAAGCCACTGGCTTGAATGACCTTGACCGCCTCAGGTACACCACCAGGGTGCCCCACCAAATCCCGCGCCATCAACATCACTTGCGAAAAACCAGCTTGTTTCATGGCAGACAACTTGGCGTCTAATGAGCCCGCCATCGTGATCGTGTCCATGCCAAAGCCATCGAGCAAATTCATGGCCATCCCTTACGCAGAAGATTTGGTTTGATGGACCAATTCAAACGACACAGAACCCAACATGCCGCGAGTCAATGCGCCTCTGTCTTCTGGGTGCAGTTGACTCGACTCGACAAATTCAACTCCTTGGGCTTTGAGCACTTTGACTGCCGCACCCACATCTGCCACCCCTAAGCCAATGCGCTGCAAGGACTCAGGCGATTCGTCGCCATCCATCCAAGGTTCAGGTTCAATGAGTTGCCATAAAAATTGACCACAAGGGCTTTTCATCAACTTACCCTTGGGCAAAATGCCAAAGCGCTGGTCATCGGAAATAAATGTGAAGTCGAAAATATTTTCAAAATACGCCAACCAGTCTGCACTGCGTCCAACGCCGATGTACTGCACCACGCCAAAGTAAGACATGTCAGCGATCGACTTGGGGTGTTGGTCTACTGTGGGAATAGGTTTGAAGTCAATGTCGTAGATGGAGAATTCTTTCCATCGATCGACAAAATAAAACCGTGTGCTGCCGGGGCCGTGGATCGCAGGAATATGCAACTCCATCGCCTGCGCATGGCTAGGCACGGTCCATGCACCTAACTCTATGCAACGGGTATGCGCCTTCAAAGCATCGTGCACACGAAATGCCACGGCAGAAATCACGGGCTCACCGTCAGCGGCCCCGCTCATTCGTGCATCCTCAGGGTTGGCATTGACCACCAAATTCATGCCGCCCTGGCGGTACAAGGTCACTTCACGAGAACGGTGACGCGCCACCGGTCTAAACCCCATGTTCTCCAGCACTTGGCCTAATGCTTGTGGATGCGACGTGGTGTATTCGATGAACTCAATCCCCTCAACACCTAGGCGGTTGGGGGTTTCAGGGACAGCTTCTCTGTGAAGTGGATTGGTATTCATCGAAGACTCCTAACAACAACTAATAGGTAGATTAGACCAAACAGCGTAAATCATTCGAGTTGCGCTACTTCGCGTAAATTCTCTGCCGTCGTAGTGGCAAAACCAAAAAATTCCAAGTAGGCAGGAATTTGTTCAAACAACATATCGGAGCCGACCTGCACACGGCAACCCCGGTCTTGGGCAGCTTTGAGAAATGCTGTGATTTCTGTACGCATCACCACTTCACCCACAAAAGTGTCTGGCGAAATACGTGCAACGTCCATAGGCAATGGGTCGCCTTCTTTCATTCCCATGGGTGTTGCGTTAACAACCAAGTCGTGCTCTGCAGGGTCATTCGATCCACAACGCACTTCAATTGCGGGGTAATGCTGCTTCAAGCGATCTCCCAAAGCTTGGGCAGAAACTGTATTGACATCAAACAAAGATATTGCAGCGATACCTGTTGCAGCAAGAGAAGCGGCAATCGCACTGCCCACGCCGCCACTGCCCACCACCAAAACACGTTTTCCCTTTAAATCAAAACCTTTGCGTTGCACACCGCGCACAAAACCTGCGCCGTCAAACATGTCTCCCACTAAGCGTCCGTCGCTGGTGCGTTTCACAGCATTGCAGGCACCCGCTACTTTCACTGTCGCGGTCACTTCATCCAGCAACGACACAGTTGTGACCTTATGCGGCATGGTGATGAGCGCACCTCGGATATTGGTGAGGTCAAACACTGACTTTAAAAATGCGGGGTAATGCTCCGTCTGACACCCCATAGGTACGACCACAACATTGATACCTGCCTGTTCGAAATAGGGGTTATAAATTAGCGGCGACTTGAATGCGTGTGTCGGATATCCAATGTGTGCGATCAGTTCAGTATTGCCATTGATCGTCATGTTTTACTTAGCACCCTTCGCCGCCGATACCGCCGCACGCAGGGCCAATAAATAGCTGTCTGCACCAAATCCACAAATTTGGCCTTGGACAATTTCAGCAAAAACAGACTTGTGACGGAATTCTTCACGCGCATGGATATTGGACATATGCAACTCAACAATCGGGCACGTCAATATCGCCAACGCATCGCGAATGCCATAGCTGTAATGCGTCCATGCACCAGCGTTGATTAACACTGCATTAACACCATCCAAGAAACCTTTGTGGATGCGCTCGCACATCGCACCTTCGTGATTGGTTTGGAAGCAATCAACTTCAGCACCCAACTCTTTGCCTAGTTTTTGTAGGCTGGTATTGATTTCGTTCAACGTGATAGTGCCGTATTGCGCAGGGTCACGCTTACCAAACATGTCATGGTTTATTCCATGGAGCATCAAAATCTTCATACAAACCGCCCTTCAAAAAATACAAAAGGGGGGTGACTTCAGTCAAACCCCCGACATGCGCCATTTTGGCGCATGATGAGTCTCTGCTAAGCGCACTCCTACACCTTAACGCTAGCACCCAAAAACAAGCGGTCCATTTCGGGGTCGGCCAAGATCTCGGCTGCAGACTGGTGTAGCACCAAGCGACCAGATTCAAGAGCAATTGCGTAATCGGAATACTTCAAGGCACTCTTAACGTTTTGTTCCACCATTAATATGGTCGTGCCTTGGTCTGCCAGTTTTCTCAAGAGTTTAAAAACGTCTTGCACGACTATCGGTGACAAACCAATAGAAGGCTCGTCGATCAGTAGTACCTTTGGGCGCAATAGCAGCGCGCGACCGATCTCCAACTGCTTTTGCTCACCGCCTGACAAAGAAGCCGCCGCTGAGTTCATACGCTCTTTCACACGCGGAAAAAACTCCAGCACTTCGGGGATTCGTTCGTGCGTTGTTTTCATGCCGATGGTGATACCTCCGAGCTCTAGGTTTTCGTATACAGAGAGTTGACCAAACAAATTGCGTCCTTGTGGCACAAAGGCAATGCCTTTCGCCAGCAAATCTTTTTGGCTGGCGCCTGAAATCTCTTCGCCGTTCAAATAAACCTGTCCTTGCTTCGGGGTCAGCAAACCAAACAAGGTCTTGAGAACTGTCGACTTACCTGCCCCATTGGGTCCAATCAACAAAGTGATCGAACCTGTTGGCACGCTGAATGACAAGTCGTTGAGGATCATGAAATCCTTGTAACCCGCGACGACATCTTTGAATTCAATGCATGGAGTGGTCATGTCAATTTCCTAAGTAGGCGTCGAGCACATGTTTGTTCTCACGAATTTCAGCGGGTGTGCCAATGGCAAGTACTTCGCCCTCCACCATCACCATGATGCGATGGCATAACGCCATCACAAAGTCCATGTTGTGCTCGATCACCACAAAACTACCTTTACGCGACTGGTTGAGTTCTTTCAGCAACTTAGAAATTCTGCCGACCAATGCAGGGTTCACACCTGCGCATGGCTCGTCTAACAACACCAAGTCAGGCTCACTCATAAATGCCATGGCGATATCGACCAATTTTTGTTGTCCGTAACTCAGTTCACCGGCTTTTTTATCTGCCACATGGCTGATGTGAAATTGTTCGATCAATGCATCAGCCTTGCCACCCAAGCCCGAATCACCTGGCGCAAACATACGACTAAACAAACTGCCTTGGTGCTCTTGGGCAGCAACGATCAAGTTATCACGCACTGTCATCTTGCCAAACACTTGCAAGGTCTGGAAGGTGCGTCCGACGCCTAAACGGTTGAGCTCTAACGGACCGAAAGTAGTCACATCTTGGCCATTGAGTTCGATCTTGCCTTCGTCTGGCGTGATCTGCCCCAACATGCTGTTGAACAAAGTTGTTTTGCCAGAACCATTGGGGCCAATGACCCCAAAGATTTCTCCAGGGCGCACTTCAAACGAAACGCCGCCAACCGCTTGAATCGCACCATAGGCTTTTTTCAAGCCCGTCACTTTCAAAACGGGGTGGTTGTTAGTCAAGGTCATGCTTTCACCCCTTGCGGCGCTAGTGGCTTGCCTTTGGATGCGCGCAACGCAGATGCGTCACGCGACTGGCGCTTGGCGCGAATGCGGTCTGGAATACTCAACAAGCCATCTGGCAACCAAATCATCAAAACCACTACGGCACTGCCAAATACAAACAAATACCAAGCTTGCGCAAAACGCAACCACTCAGGCAAGATCACACCCACGGCAGCGCCAATCATGGGGCCAAAGAAGTAACCAGGGCCGCCTACCACCACCATCAGGTACATCATGATGGAAGCTTCCACGTTAAATGGAGAGGGGTCAATAAATTGCACCAACGAAGCAAACAACGCCCCAGCGATACCCGCATAAGCTGCACCAATGGCAAAGCTCAACAAGGTGTAGTTGCGAATATCAACGCCCAAGCTTTCGGCGCGTATGGGGTTATCACGCAAAGCGGTGAAAGCTTTACCCCAAGGAGACCGCAATAGGCCTAACAGTAAAACGGCCAATACAAGCGCAATACCCAACACCAAATAGTAATAAGTCAGATTGCCATCAAAGCTGACACCAAACGCCTCAGGACGTGCGATGTTATTGATACCAAAGGTGCCGCCTGTTAACCATTCTTCATTGCGCATCACCAACCAAATAGCTGTGTTAAAACCTAAAGTGGCAAACGCCAAATAAATAGTTTGTACGCGCAAGGCAGGAAAGCCCAAAGCCAATCCCACCACAAAACAACCGAGGGCTGCCATGGGTAGACCTAACCAAAAACTCAGACCCGCCTTGAGCATGATGGCTACGGTGTAGGCGCCAATTCCAAAGAATGCGGCATGACCTAGCGACTTTTGGCCTGCATAGCCAACCGTCAAGTTAAGACCCATGGCTGCGATCACATAAATCAACCAATAGGTAAATAGATAGATACCGTGGTTTTTCAAAAGCGTGGGTAAAAAAACCAAGGCGAGTAAACCCAACAAGGTGGAGAGAAGTGCAAGTTTTTTCATACCTTGCGCTCCACTTTTTTACCCAGTAAACCTTGTGGCTTGAACAAAATCACCACCATAAAAATAATCAGCGCCACCGCGTCTTTATAAGCTGGCGAGATGTAAGCGGCTGCTAAGTTTTCACAGACACCCACAAGCAATCCGCCCAGTAAGGCCCCACGTGAATTGTTAAAGCCACCGATGATGGCTGCGAAGAAGGCTTTGTTACCTAGGGATCCACCCATATCGAACTTCGCAAGGTAGGTGGGTGTTACCAAGATTGCGGCTGCAGCAGCAAGGACCGCATTGATAGCAAAGGTATAAAAAATCATGCGCGGAACATTGATGCCCAAGACAGACGCACTCTCGGTGTTTTGTGCCACCGCTTGCATCGCGCGTCCCGTTACTGTTTTGGCCAAGAAAGCTTGGGTAACTAAAACTAAAGCCATGGCAAACACAAAGGTGCCTACATCGGTGCCTGACACCACGACACCCGCGACGTTGTAAACCGCATCTGGAAACAAATTCGGAAAAGGTTGCGGCTCAGCACTGAAGCCAGCACGCACACCATTGCGCATGGCGATCGACAAGCCGATGGTCGCGACAACGATTGGCATCATTCCGTATTTAAAGAGAGGGTCGACCAAGCCGCGCTTGAACAACCAACCCAAAACAACAACCGACAAAGCACAACTTACGCAAAAGCTCACCAGCAGAGGCATGCCTGCTGCTAGACATCCAATCATCATGAATGCAGGCAACATCACAAACTCGCCTTGGGCGAAGTTAATCGTGCCCGAGGCTTGCCA
>JBAXNJ010000004.1:0-16307 GCA_037133815.1 Betaproteobacteria bacterium | reverse complement strand
TGCACAAATGAGGGAGAGGAGTTTGTTCATGGGGGTTCCGTTTCTAGGAGGCCGGATCGGTTGTTAGGTAAATTAGTCATCCTATTACGGCCATTGTATGAATTTCAGAGGCACCCCAAATACTGGCTATAGTTCACCTTTTGGCGCCTAAAAGCCACGGTTTTTGGTCTTACCTGTTCAGGAGTTCTTATGCAACGTCGTTATGTTTCTATTTCTGCCTTAGCCCTGTCGCTTTTTGCTGGCAGCGTATTCGCCCAAACAAAATGGGACCTTCCTGCTGCTTACGCTGCGACCAGCTTCCATTCGGAAAACCTAGTCCAGTTCGCCAAGGATGTCGATGTAGCCACCTCTGGCAAACTCAAAATCGCGGTGCACGCCAATGCATCCCTCTTCAAAGCCAATGAAATCAAGCGCGCCGTGCAAGGTGGGCAAGCACAGATTGGCGAAGTGCTTTTGGTGAACTTTGAGAATGAAAATCCTATTTACGGCGCAGATGGCGTGCCTTTCTTGGCCACTAGTTTTGCAGACTCTAAACGCCTTTATGACGCGCAAAAACCTGTACTCGATAAACTCTTAGCCGCCCAAGGCATGAAATTATTATTCACTGTTGCCTGGCCCCCGCAAGGCATTTACACCAAGAAAGAAATCAACTCCGTCGCCGACCTGCGCGGCATCAAATGGCGCGCCTACAGCCCTGCCACGGCCAAAATTGCCGAACTCATTGGCGCACAACCGGTAACCATCCAAGCGGCTGAACTTTCCCAAGCACTCGCCACTGGCGTGATTGAAAGCTATATGAGTTCTGGTGCCACCGGCTTCGATACCAAAACCTACGAGAGCTTGAAGTACTTCTACGACACCCAAGCCTGGTTGCCAAAAAACGCTGTTCTCGTTAACAAAAAGGCATTTGATGCACTAGAGCCTGCCACACAAACCGCACTCTTAAAAACAGCTGCAGAGGCCGAAGCCCGTGGCTGGAAAGTCAGCGCTGAAAAAGACACTTACTACAAAAAAGCATTGACCGAAAAAGGTATGCAAATCGTCGCACCTTCACCCAAGCTCATGGCAGATATGAAACAAGTTGGCACTATCATGTTGGCCGACTGGCAAAAACGCGCTGGCGCTGACGGCGAAGCCATCATCACTGCATTCAATCAATCTGCTAAGCCTGCTGCCAAAAAGCCTGCTGACAAAGCGCAAAAATAATGCGCCGATTTTTAAATCGGCTGTATTACGCGTCTGGCGCATTGGGCGCTTTGTTTATCCTGGCGCTTTGCGCTTTGATGATTGCCCAAAGCGTATTGCGTGAGTTTGGTGTTCGCACTGGCGCTGTGAATGATGTGGTGGCCTGGTTTTGTGCTGCAGCATCGTTTTTCAGCATGGCACATGCCTTTAAACATGGCGATTTTGTCCGCGTCACCCTTTTGCTAGATGCTCTATCAGTCGCTTGGCGCAAGCGTTTTGAGATCGCTGCATTGCTAGTGGGAAATATCGCAGTAGCCTATTTGGCTTGGTGGGCTTGTAAATTCACCTACGAGAGTTGGGAATTCAACGAAGTCGCACAAGGCTTGCTGCCCATGCCAATGTGGATTCCACAAATGAGTTTTGCCTTGGGATCGGTTCTTTTATGGATCGCTCTCTTAGACGAATTGATCTTGGTACTCCAAGGCCAAACCCCCACCTATGTGCGCGAAGTACAAGAGCGCCACGCACGGGGCGATTTCTCTTCCGACGTTTGATTTTTTAGCCTCCAAGGTTTTCATGGACATTCTTCTCGTCGGCGGCTTACTTTTGCTCATCATGATGGTGTTGCTTTCGGGCGGCGTGTGGATTGCCATGACACTGGCAATTTGTGGCTGGGTCGGCCAAGCGTTTTTCACCAGTTCGCAACCTGGCAAAAACCTCTTCAGCGCTTTTTGGGAAAGCAATGCAAGTTGGGAACTGGCAGCACTCCCCTTATTCATTTGGATGGGCGAAATTTTGTTTCGCACCAAGCTCAGCGAAGAAATGTTCGAAGGCTTGCGCCCTTGGTTGAACCGCATTCCAGGTCGCTTGATGCACACCACTATTTTGGGGTGCGGCATTTTTGGTTCTGTCTCAGGCTCTTCTGCTGCGACTTGCGCGACGATCAGCAAAGTAGCGTTGCCTGAACTGATGAAACGCGGTTACAGCGAAAAACTCGCTCTGGGTTCATTGGCCACGGCAGGCACGCTAGGTATTTTGATTCCCCCATCCATCACCATGGTGGTGTACGCGGTGGCAGCAGACGCATCCATCATTCGTATTTTTCTTGCAGGATTTTTGCCAGGCTTTTTGTTGATGGCCCTTTTTAGTGGCTACATCATGTGGTGGAGCATTCGCCATCCAGACCAAGTGCCTGCAGCCGATCCACCCACTACTTTCATTGAGAAAATTAAACTCTCACGCAATCTCATACCTTGCGGCGCACTCATCATTTTTGTCTGCTGGGTTCTGATAACCGGCTATGCCACAGCAACGGAATGCGCAGCCTATGGCGTGGTGGGTGCATTGGCACTGGCCGCATGGGGTGGCAGTTTGACATGGGGAAACTTTTGGGAAGGCTTGATGGGCGCCACGCGATCGAGTTGCATGATCATGTTCATCTTGGCTGGCGCTGCGTTCTTGACCAAGACCATGGCCTTCACAGGTATTCCGCGTGAATTAGCAGAGTGGGTCAATGCTATGGAGCTAAGTCCCATCGCATTGATAGCAGTGCTCACCGTGGTGTATTTGATTTTGGGCACCGCCTTAGACGGTATCAGCATGATTGTTTTAACCAGTGCAGTAGTCTTACCCATGATTCAAAAATCGGGATTTGATTTGATTTGGTTTGGCATTTTTATTGTGCTGCTAGTTGAAATTGCCGAGGTCACTCCGCCAGTAGGCTTTAATTTATTTGTCTTGCAAAACATGACCGGCAAGGACAGTAACACCATTGCACGGGCAGCACTTCCCTTCTTTGGTTGCTTGGTCGTCTGCATTGTGTTGATCACCGTGTTTCCACAAATCGTCACTTATCTGCCAGATGCAGTGATGGGCGTCGACAAGTGACAGCTGTATTGGCCATTTGCATAGTTGCTTGTATAGGAGCACTGGCGCGATGGCAGGATTAAAAACGGCCGCTCTGCTTTTAAAGTAAACCTTACTTAGACACGCTCGCCTCTTAAAAACAAATGGGCTTCTGGGTGTGAATGCTCTAGGGGTTGATGAAAGAATTGCTCGGTAGGCAAATCAGCCAAGATATGGCCATTTTCTAAATAAATGACGCGCGTTGCCAATCGCTTTACTTGGCCTAAATTATGGCTACTAAAGAGCAAAGTCATAGCGTCAACTGAAATCGAGTGCTCCATGATGCGCTCAACGTCGCGTTTCGCATGGGGGTCAAGGCTAGAGGTTGGCTCGTCCAACAACATACATTGCGGATGAACCGCCAATACACGCGCAAAAGCCAATCGTTGCTGTTGGCCACCAGATAAGGTTTTAGCGTTTCGGTGCGCTAAATCTTGCAAATCCACCTGCTGTAAAGCCAGTAAAGCCTGCTCTTTAGCATCACGCCATGGTATATCTCGCAACCACAATGCCAAAGCCACAAAATTAACAACCGAAGTCCGCAACATATGCGGACGTTGAAACACCATAGCCTGTTGCACCCCGGGCTGCCAATGCACTTGGCCATTACTCACTGGCAGTACTCCGTGTATGACACGCAATAAAGTGCTTTTGCCAGAGCCATTCGCACCGACGAAAGCAACACGCTCTCCTGCATATACGTTTAAATCAATCTGCTTGAGTGCCAGGTGGGTACCAAACTGAACATCCACGCCATGTAATTGGAGCTGCAACTCTTTCTTCAAAGGAATTGGCTGTGGATTTATTGTTTGCTGATTCATAACCATGCCTTTTGCAATGGATCAGACGTTGCGCCATCTACACGCAAGCGCCAACTTCTTAAAGCCGCAACCAATATGTTCAGACACAAAACCACAGCGAGTAAAACCAATCCTAGTGCCAACGCAAGTGGTAAATCACCTTTGCTGGTTTCTAAGGCAATGGCTGTGGTCATAACCCGCGTGAATCCTTCGATATTGCCACCCACCACCATGACAGCGCCCACCTCTGAAATAGCCCGGCCAAAAGCAGTAATAACGATAGTCAGAAATACATACCGCTCGTCCCACACCAACAAAAGGCTTCGCAAACCTGTACCAGCGCCGAGAGATTGCAACTGCTCACCATGGAGTCGGTCTGCATCTTCCACGCATTGACGCGTCAAGGCTGCCACTACCGGAAACACCAATACAGACTGTGCCAACACCATGGCTTTTAAACTAAATAACCAACCTAGATACCCCAAAGGGCCACTGCGCGATAACAAGAGATACACCACCAGACCCACAACCACAGAAGGCAGGGCGAGTAAGGTATTGAGCAAAGTTAAGAGCGCCCCTCTTCCATAAAAACGCGTCACCGCTAGCCAAGCTCCAAAGCAGATACCAAAAACACTGGCAATGGCAGTTGCCCACACGCTTACCCACAAAGAACGCGCGACCACACTCCAAAGCATGGGGTCTCGTTGGGTAATGAGATCCATTGCGGCAAATACGCTATCAGTCAAAGAGGACATACAGGTCAGTAAAAGTTCTTCAATATCGTAACGTCAAAGTAATGATTTTTGGTAGGATAGCCGGTTGTCAAAAAAAGGAGGCACGCCGTGTCTAAACTTCTTAAGTTCGCCTTGGGCGTAGACAAAATTAGCGCGAAATTTGGCCAAATTGCTGCATTTGCCGTTTTAGCGGCTGCCATGATTTCTGCTGGCAATGCATTTATTCGCTATGGCTTTGACCTCAGCTCTAATGGCTGGCTCGAAATTCAGTGGTATTTATTCGCTGCCACCGTCATGTTGGGTGCCCCTTTAGTACTCAAATTGAATGAACATGTGCGCGTTGATATTTTTTATGGACGTCTTAAAGGCAATGGCCCTGTCTACATTGACTTGCTTGGCTTGGTTTTATTTTTATTGCCCGTCATGTTTCTCTTGACATGGCTGAGCTTTCCCCTCTTTCTAAAAATGCTCATGAACAACGAAATGTCTAGCAACGCAGGCGGCCTCGTGCGTTGGCCGGCGATGTTGCTGTTGCCTCTGGGTTTCTTTTGGATGACTTTGCAAGGTGTCAGCGAAATCATCAAACGTGTGGCTTATCTACAAGGCACGTTTGAAATGGACACCCATTACGAAAAACCGGTGCAATAAGGAATACGACTATGGAAATGCAAAACTTCGCACCCATCATGTTTGCGAGCCTCGTGCTCACCATGCTCATTGGCTTCCCCGTAGCCTTCTCTTTGTCTTTTTTAGGTTTGGCTTGCGGATTTCTGGCCATTAGCCTGGACTGGTTTCCCGCCAGCTTTATGGCCAATTTACCGCTCAATATTTTTGGCATTCTCAGCAACGACTTGTTGTTGGCCATTCCTTTCTTTACCTTCATGGGTGCCATCCTCGAGAAATGCGGCTTAGCCGAAGACATGCTCGACTCGATGGGGCAGTTGTTTGGAACAATCAGAGGCGGTCTAGGCTACTCAGTCATCATCGTGGGCTTCATCTTGGGTGCGATCACTGGGACGGTGGCCGGTCAAGTGATTGCCATGGCCTTGATTTCTCTGCCTGTGATGATTCGCTATGGCTACAACATGCGTTACGCCACAGGCGTGTTGGCTGCATCTGGCACGATCACGCAGTTGGTTCCTCCTTCTTTGGTATTGGTGGTGATGGCTGATCAACTCGGGCGCTCTGTTGGCGATATGTACAAAGGTGCATGGGGGCCTTCCATCTTGCAGGTTGGAATCTTTGCACTCTACACATTTGCTTTAGGCGTATTCAAACCGCACCATGTGCCTGGTATTCCTAAGGAAGCGCGAACCATGGATGGTTTCCATTTATGGATGAAATGTTTGCGAGGCATCATCCCTTCGGCTGTCTTAATTTTTACCGTACTAGGCTCCATGGGTGGCTTACCTGGCATCAACACTGCTATCGCCACCCCTACTGAAGCGGGTGCAATGGGTTGCGTTGGCGCCTTGGTCTTGGCAGCAATGCACAAGCGCTTGAACAAAGACTTAATCTGGGAAGCCATGCACGGCACGATGCGCCTCACAGCCATGGTGGTGTTTATCTTGATTGGTTCGCGCGTGTTCTCCATGGTTTTCCAAGGAGTAGACGGTGCGAAATGGGTAGAAGACCTGCTTTCAGGACTGCCTGGTGGACAGGTTGGCTTTTTGATTGTTGTCAATATTTTTATTTTCTTCTTGGCTTTCTTCTTAGATTTCTTTGAAATTGCCTTCATCATCTTGCCAATGCTGGGCCCAGTCGCCGACAAAATGGGCATTGACATGATTTGGTTCGGCGTGCTGTTATGCGTAAATATGCAAACTAGCTTTATGCACCCACCATTTGGGTTTGCGCTCTTTTATCTGCGTGGTATTGCAGATACGTTGTTCAAAGAAGGGCGCATCGAAAAACCTGTTCTATCTAGCGATATTTACCTAGGAGCGATTCCTTGGGTAATCTTGCAACTCATCCTGGTGGTGATCGTGATCTTTGTTCCTGAGACTGTCACCATGTTCTTAGATAAAGAAGAGAAGGTCGATTTGGACAAAGTGGTGATCGAAATGCCTTCCGAACAAGAAGTTCCAGTCATTGACTTGAAACCTGATGGCACAGCCCCTAGCGTAGCGGAAGATGCAGCCGCTGAACAAAAGAAAATTGACGATTTGTTCAAGAAGTAATGCTAGGGCTTGCCCCCTTTCGGTTTGAATTGCAGGCCGCAAAAGTAGAGGGCGCTGCTTTTTCAGTTGCGTTCAAAACTCTTACTTGTTCAGTCGTTGTATTTTGTGGCTATTGGCTTGTCAGCCTTTGGCTCCAAGGAAAGTTTGGCGGTAACGCTGACTTAGAAGGGCTTCGTACAGCAGGCTGGTTTATTTTAGGATGGTGCTTACTAGCCTGCACTGCTTGGTTTGTGGTGATAAGCCGTATTTTTATAGATGCCACGGGTATTTCACAGACTTGGATGTGGACCAAACACTTTGATTTTGATGATTTGGCTGTCGCCCAACTTATTCGTATTCGCGGACTAGAGTGGCTCATTGCTCCACGTCTTTATGTCCGGACCCTAGCCGGAAAATTTAGTGTTTTTTATGTGTCTGATGCCACCGTCTTAATGGAGATGCAGAGACTCAGCTTAGAACTCAAAGCTTTTCGTCAGATGTAGATCTAAGCACGATTGCCCTATTTTTCACAATCGAATAAAAGCATAAAAAAACCGCGCACTGGGCGCGGTTTTCTAATGGGGACTAAAACCTATTACAGCTTTTGCGCCTGCATGAACGAATCAAACTTAGCTTCCGTGAAACGGAACCACAAATTGGAGTCAGCACGGAATTTAGAATAATCGGCGTACACCTTTTTCCAGTTTTCGTTTTTGGCCGAAGTTTCCTCATACAAGGCCATGGCTTCTTTGAATGAAGCAGCCATCACATCTTTAGGGAACTCGCGCAACTTCGTACCCGAACCAACCAGTTGTTTCAACGCACCAGGATTGCGGGCATCGTATTTAGCTTGCATATCTGAGTGAGCTACTGCACACGCTGCTTCAACGATAGCTTTGTACTCTGGAGACAGTGCATTGAATGCCTTGTCATTGATGAAGAAGTCCAACTGAGGGCCACCTTCCCAGAAGCCTGGGTAATAGTAAAAAGGCGCAATTTTGCTAAATCCCAACTTCAAATCATCATAAGGTCCCACCCACTCAGCTGCGTCGATGGTGCCTTTTTCCAACGCTGGATAAATATCGCCACCAGGTATGTTTTGAGGTATGACACCCAAACGGTCCAAAACTTTTCCGGCAAAGCCACCAACACGGAATTTCAAACCTTTGAGATCTTTCACAGACTTAATTTCTTTTCGGAACCAACCACCCATTTGGGCACCAGTATTACCGCCTGGAAAGTTAATCATGTTGTACTTGGCATAAAACTCACGCATGAGCTTCATGCCGTTACCTTCGTACATCCAAGCAGTCATTTGACGGCTGTTCAAACCAAACGGAATTGCAGTTCCCAAAGCGAAAGTTTCGTCTTTACCAAAGAAATAGTAAGGAGCAGTGTGCGCAATCTCGACTGAGCCTTGCTGCACACCGTCCACCACACCAAACGCAGGCATGATTTCACCAGGTGCGTGTACGGATACTTCAAACTTACCACCTGACATGTTTTTAACAGATCTGGCAAAAGTGTCAGCAGCGCCATGAATCGTATCTAACGATTTTGGAAAGCTCGAAGCCAAGCGCCAGCGAATAGCCGCTTGCGCATGCACAGCGGGCGCTGCACCTGCAGCCAAGATGCCAGCGATACCTGCATTTTTAATAATGGAACGACGATCCATGAGAACTCCTGTTTAAGTTAAAGTCAAAAAATATGGTCGCGTGATTGTATGCACCCCTTCACTAGGGTTTACACGGGTTTTCCCCTGTATCAGGACAGTAAGTGCGGAAACTTTTGCGAAATCGATGCACGAATACCTACTGCATCTAATCCAAGTTCAGTCATGAGTTTGACGGGGTCACCATGTTCAGTGAATACATCTGCAATTCCTAAGGTCAATAAGGGTTTTTGAATGTCTAAGACCTGCAAGGCCTCGAGCACCGCAGAGCCTGCGCCTCCCATCACCGTGCCCTCTTCTAAAGTCACCAAAGCATCGTGGCTGCGCGCAACTTGAGCGAGCAACTCTTTGTCTAATGGCTTGGCCCAGCGCATATTCACAACTGTCAAATTCAGTAATTCACCAACCTCTAATGCGGGATACAACAAAGTACCAAACGCAAGCAAAGCAATGCGTTGACCTTGTCTGCGAATCTCACCTTTGCCAAACGGCAGTGCATTTAAACCAGCGTCCACCTTCACACCAACACCAGCGCCTCTGGGATAACGCACAGCAACACAATGGTCTTGCTGGTGTGCAGTTGTTAGTAGTTGACGGCATTCGTTCTCATCTGCAGGGCATGCAATGCTCACATTAGGAACACAGCGTAGAAACGCAATATCAAAAACACCCGCATGGGTTGCACCATCTGCTCCCACAATGCCCGCTCTGTCAAGCGCCAGCACCATCGGTAGTTTTTGCAATGCCACATCGTGGATGAGTTGGTCATAGGCACGTTGTAGGAAAGTGGAATAAATCGCTACAACTGGCTTCACACCTTCGCAGGCCAAGCCTGCAGCAAATGTCAAAGCATGTTGCTCTGCAATTCCAACGTCGTAATAACGATCAGGAAAGCGTTTGTGAAACGCCACCATGCCAGAACCTTCACGCATGGCCGGCGTAATGCCCACGAGCAAAGGATCATGCTCGGCCATATCACACAGCCATTGGCCAAACACTTGGGTAAACGTGGTTTTTGCCACCGTGGTCGATGGCACCAGGCCTACTGCGGGATCAAACTTTCCAGGGCCGTGGTAGGCGACAGGATCGGCTTCGGCCAATTCATAGCCTTGACCTTTTTTTGTGACCACGTGCAAAAACTGGGGACCTTCTAGATTCTTAAGGTTTTGTAGGGTGGGTATGAGCGAATCTAAATCGTGTCCATCGATAGGACCGATGTAGTTAAAACCAAATTTTTCAAACAAGGTTGCAGGCACGACCAAGCCCTTGGCCTGTTCTTCAAAACGCTTGGCTAGCTCGAATAATGGAGGCGCGCCTTTGAGCACTTGTTTGCCAACTTCTTTGGCGGCTGAGTAAAAGCGACCACTCATCAGTTGCGCCAAATATCGATTTAAGGCACCAACAGGAGGGCTAATAGACATGTCGTTGTCGTTCAAGATCACGAGCAAGCGAGCGTTGGTTACGCCAGCGTTATTCAATGCTTCGAAAGCCATGCCGGCGGTCATCGCTCCGTCACCAATTACAGCAATCGAATGACGCGACTCGCCCTTTTGATGGGCGGCCATCGCCATGCCGAGCGCAGCAGAAATACTCGTAGATGAATGCGCAGTTCCAAAACTATCAAACTCGCTTTCACTGCGTCTTGGGAATCCACTTAAACCATGGCGTTGACGCAAGGTAGACATTTTTTCGCGTCTACCCGTCAAAATTTTGTGCGGATAAGTTTGGTGGCCTACATCCCACACCACGCGGTCATGCGGCGTGTTGAAAACGTAGTGCAAGGCGACCGTCAACTCCACTGTGCCTAGGTTGGAGCTCAAATGTCCGCCAGTTTGTGCAACGCTTTTTAACAAATAATCACGCAACTCAAATGCTAGGGCCCCGAGTTGCTGTCTCGGTAATGCACGCAAGTCTGCGGGCGAGTTGATCGTGTTGAGTAAGTTTGACATGTTTAAGCTTTTCGATTCACCACACGTTGCGCCAAAGCAGCTAGGGTATATGCAGACGCTAAACCGCTGTCTTGCAGGGCTTTTAGGGCCTCAGCTTGCAATTGTTCGGCGTATTCTTGGGCGCGGGCCAATCCCAGCAAGGACACATAAGTAGGCTTGTCATTAGCAACATCTTTACCTGCCGTTTTACCCAATGTAACGGAGTCAGCTGTCACGTCCAAGATATCGTCCACCACCTGAAACGCCAAGCCAATTGCTTGACCATAACGCTCCAAACAGCCCCAAGTTTGCGCACTGATGTGCCCGCAAGCAGCGCCCATCATGACACTGGCAGATAGCAAAGCACCCGTTTTGAGATGGTGCATTTCGCGCAGTTGGCGTTCATTCAATGCCAACCCCACACTTGCTAAATCGATGGCTTGGCCACCGGCCATTCCGTTAAAGCCTGCTGCTTTGGCCAATAGTCGACATAGCCGAGCCTGCACGCCGTCAGGAATATTTGTATGGCCATGAGAAGCAGTCGCCGGTTTATTTTCTGGCGTGAGCAATTCAAAGGCCAAGGCCTGCAATGCATCTCCAGCCAATAACGCTTGTGCTTCACTGAAATGCACATGCACCGTAGGTTTGCCTCGTCTCATCACATCGTTATCCATGCAAGGCATATCGTCATGCACCAAGGAATACGCGTGAATCAACTCAACCGCACACGCCGCACGGAGAGCTGCAGTGTCTAACGCTTCGTCTTGAACGCCATTGGCAACGGCTTCACGTGCAGCCAACACCAAGAGGGGGCGCAATCTTTTACCGCCATCCAACACCGCATACCGCATGGACTGCCCTAAACCAGCTGGGGCATCTGGGCTGATCCAGTTCGATAACGCCTCTTCTACCAACACCAGGCGTTGTTCTGACCATGTATCAAGCTCAGCGGGAGACAAACTATGCATTTCTTGGATCACGAAGTTGTCCAGGATTTCAAAGCCCCGTTATCGAGCACCTTGATCTGCTGCTCCACAGCATCGAGTTGCGCACGGCAGTAGGCCAATAATTCAGCGCCGCGTTGATACCCTATCAATAACTGGGCGAGAGGCAATTGGCCCCCCTCCATATCTACCACCAAGGTTTCCAGCTCTTTTAAGGCGGCCTCGTAACTAGCGGGAGCAGCATGGGCTGGCGATGAAGGTGGGCTTGCCTTGGGCATATGTGTAGAAATCGTTTTTGATAAGTCAGAAGTTCATTTTAGAGTGTCTGAGCACCACCATTAGGCATGGGTACAATGCCACTCCCCTGTCAGACTTTCAGTCTGATTTATTTTTCATCCACCTCCCTGTGGGGAGTCTTTAGGTCAGGTCCCCCATGTCTGATTTAAGTCTTCAACTGCAGCAGGCGCAAGCCCAACTACCAGTTACCAGTTACTCTGACGAGGCGCTCTTTCAGCGCGAACTGGAGACCATCTTTCAGTCTGGCCCACGTTATGTGGGCCACCAACTTGCTGTGCCCGAAGCGGGCGACTACTTTGCACTTCCCCAAGAAAGTGGAGGACGTGTACTCGTGCGCTCGCATGACGGGGTAGAGTTGTTGTCCAATGTTTGTCGCCATCGACAAGCCATCATCTTGAAAGACAAAGGCTCTCTCAAAACGCAAGCGCAAAGTTCTGGCGGAGGCAATATTGTGTGTCCTTTGCACAGATGGACTTACTCTCCAAAGGGCGAACTGCTTGGCGCTCCTCACTTTGCGCAAGACCCTTGTCTTAATTTAAAGCGCTACCCATTACGCGAATGGAACGGCTTGTTATTTGAAGACAACGGATTAGATGTCGCCGCAGATTTAGCCCATATGGGGCCTCGCCCCGAGTTAGATTTCACAGGCTTTGCACTCGACCGCGTGGAATTGCATGAATGCAACTACAACTGGAAAACCTTTATCGAGGTCTACCTAGAGGATTACCACGTCGGCCCCTTCCATCCAGGGCTAGGCCAGTTTGTTACCTGTGACGACCTCAATTGGGAATTTAAA
Source organism: Betaproteobacteria bacterium (assembly GCA_037133815.1). Classification (GTDB taxonomy): domain Bacteria; phylum Pseudomonadota; class Gammaproteobacteria; order Burkholderiales; family Burkholderiaceae_C; genus Limnohabitans. The sequence continues at coordinate 3,887 of JBAXNJ010000004.1, read as the reverse complement.
GAAAACTATTCCGTGCAAACAGTCGGTGTGTCGTCGAGTTTTGGCAAACCAGGCACCACTACTTACCAAAAGTGGCACGACGTATTGCTGAAATATCGCAACGGCGAATTGCCTGACCGTGGCGCGATTTGGTTGACCTACTACCCCCACATCATGGTCGAGTGGTATCCACATGTGTTGACGGTTTCTACTTTGCATCCTATTAGCCCCAGTAAAACACTCAATATGGTGGAGTTTTACTACCCTGAAGAGATCGTCGCGTTCGAGCGCGAGTTTGTAGAAGCGCAACAAGCCGCGTACATGGAAACTTGTATCGAAGACGACGAAATTGCAGAACGTATGGACGCGGGTCGTAAAGCTTTGATGCAACGTGGGGATAACGAAGTCGGCCCCTACCAAAGTCCGATGGAAGACGGCATGCAGCATTTCCACGAGTGGTACCGACGAAAAATGAACCATGCCGCAAAGTAAGGCCAAGACAAGAAAGACTTTATGTTCACCACTTTGATTTCCGTAAAAGACTTACAAAACTTGCGTGCAAGTAGCGCAGACTGCGTGGTGTTTGACTGCACGTTCGAGCTCGCCAACCCCAGTGCCGGCAATGCAAAGTATTTGGAACAACACATTGCGGGTGCTTTGCGTGCAGATTTAGACACGCATTTGTCAACGCACAACGAAGATGATCGCGCCAACGGTGGTCGTCATCCGCTTCCTAAACCAGACGTGTTTGCAAAATGGCTTAGCAGCATGGGTGTCAACGACACCACGCAAGTCGTGGTGTACGACCGTAACGGCGTCAACTACTGCGGACGTATGTGGTGGATGCTCAAGTGGTGTGGCCACGCTGCTGTTGCTGTGTTGGATGGTGGCTTGCAAGCTTGGAACGCTGACGGCGGACAAGTAGCAACAGGCAACCCAACACCCAACAATGCAAAAGCCGGCAATTTTTCTGTGCGCACACCCTTGCTTCCACTAGTGGATACCGCCACCGTAGCTGCTAATTTAAAAACATCGCAAACATTGATCGATGCCAGAGCACCCGCTAGGTTTCGTGGTGAAGTAGAGCCCTTAGACCCCGTGGCTGGACACATCCCAGGTGCTCTTAATCGTCTCTACAGCACCAACTTGAACGAGCAAGGTTTCTTCAAAAGCCCAACCGAATTACGTGAAGAATTTGCATTGTTATTAAATGGAAGACAGCCCAATACTGTGGTGCACCACTGCGGTAGTGGAGTCAGCGCCATTCCCAATGTATTGGCCATGGAGATCGCTGGATTGGGGCCTACTGGTCTTTATGCAGGCAGTTGGAGCGAATGGTGCAACACGCCAGGGTTGCCCTGCGAGAAATCATCCGCTATTTAATGTTGCGCCCACTCTCCTAGCGCTACCACCAACGCAATTCCCGTAAACAACCAAGCCACTTGCGCTGCCGTCTGTATTGGCGACAGGCGTTTTTGCAATTGTGGAATCAAGTCAGCCAAGGCTACATAAATAAAGCTACTCGCAGCCACCACCAAGAAAAGTGGCAAATATTCTTCCAAGGCACCTACCAGCAAATAGCCAATCAATCCGCCTAGTGCTGTCACGCTACCTGACAGGGACAACTTTATTAAAGCGGCTTTGGCGTTACCCAAAGATTGACGCAACACCACCAGATCGCCAACATGGTGAGGAACTTCATGTGCCATCACTGCCAAGGCAGCCGCCACACCTAAACGCGTGTCAGCTATAAAAGCGGCAGCAATCAATATGCCGTCGCCAAAGGCGTGAACGCTATCACCGAGCAAAACAGCCCAACTTCCGCCAGTGTGGTGGTGGTCATGTGTTGTTTCTGGATGGATATGCCCATGCTCATGTCCGTGGTGCCATAACTCCGCTTTATCCAACAGAAAGAAAAATATCAAGCCCATCAGCAACACGGCAAACAATACTTGGGCAGAAACACCAGCAACAGCTGATTGCTCGAAGGCCTCGGGTAAGAGTCGCATGAAAGCAGTAGCCAACAACGCGCCAGCTGCAAGACTCAGTAAGTGCTGGGTAAAGCGTGACAACAAGGCATAAGCGAGCATTGCAGCCAACCACACGCTGCCCACTCCAGCAAGCAAGGTTCCTACAAAAATTGAAATAAGTGTCATAGGCTCATCATAGGCACAAAGTCAGTGGTTCTTGCGCTGCGGCAGAGCTCTTGCCAGCTCCAATAAACAATAGGTTACGGCTTATTTTTATTAGTGCGCAACATCCCAATTAGCGCCAACGCCCACCTCTGCCAGCAAAGCAACTTTCAATTGCGCCACGCCTGCCATGTAGCGCGGCACCTCTTGCTTGACCCATTCCATCTCTGACTCAGGTACTTCAAACACCAATTCATCATGCACCTGCATGATGATGCGGGTACCACGTTGTTCAGCATCTAGTACGTTTTGAATTTTCACCATACTCATCTTGATCAAGTCTGCGGCAGTGCCTTGCATGGGCGCATTGATCGCAGCACGTTCTGCTCCGGCGCGTCTGGGTGCTGCTGCACTATTGATTTCAGGCAAATACAAACGCCGGCCAAAAACAGTTTGCACATAGCCTTGGGCTTTGGCTTGCTCACGCGTGTCGTCCATATAACGCTTCACACCAGCAAATCGCTCGAAGTAACGGGTGATGTAGTTTTTAGCAGCCGTGTTGTCAATCCCTAAAGCCTTCGCTAAACCAAAAGCGCTCATACCGTAAATCAAGCCAAAGTTAATGACCTTGGCATAGCGACGTTGCTCACTACTGACTTGATCGACTGACAAGCCAAACACTTCTGCAGCAGTCGCACGGTGCACGTCCAAGCCATCGTGAAAGGCTTTTAGCAATGCAGCGTCATCACTCAAATGCGCCATAATGCGCAATTCAATTTGGCTGTAATCAGCGCTTGCAATCACACTACCAGCAGGCGCCACAAAAGCCTCGCGCACTTTGCGCCCCTCTGGTGTACGAATAGGAATATTTTGCAAATTGGGGTCGTTGCTAGACAAGCGTCCTGTCACTGCAACCGCTTGCGCATAGTGGGTGTGCACCCTCCCCGTTTTGGAGTTGGCCATTTGCGCCAGTTTGTCGGTGTAAGTGCCTTTGAGTTTGCTCAAAGAGCGGTGTTCCAAAATTTTGGCTGGCAATGGATAGTCTTGCGCCAATTTTTCAAGAACTTCTTCGTCTGTACTACGCGCACCTGTGGCGGTTTTCTTGACTACTGGCAATCCCAATTTATCAAAAAATATTTCGCCTAGTTGCTTAGGACTTGCCAAATTAAAAGGCTGGCCTGCAATGGCATAGGCCTCATTTTCAAGTTCAACAATGCGTTGCCCTAAAGCGTGGCTCTGCGTCGCCAACTTGGGGCCATCAATTAAAACGCCATTGCGCTCTACCCGAAACAGGGCTTCGCTACTTTTGATTTCTAAATCGTAAATAAATGCCAGTTGCGTATCGGCTTGCAAATGCGGCCAAAGCGCAAGGTGGACGTCCATGGTCATGTCAGCGTCTTCACAGGAGTATTCACTAGCCCGTTCAATTTCCACCTGTGAGAAAGATATTTGGTGCGCGCCTTTGCCACAGACGTCTTCGTAGCTGAGCCCCTGGCGTTCTACATGCCGAAGCGCCAAACTCGCCAAGCCATGCGGCTTGTGCACTTCCAATACATAACTTTGCAACATGGTGTCGTGCACAAAGCCCTGCACTTGTACGTCGTAGTTGGCCATCACATGGCGGTCGTATTTGATGTGTTGGCCTAGTTTCAAGGCCTTGGGGTCTTCCAACCAAGGCTTGAGTTTGGCAATGACTTCTTCGAGTGGCAGTTGGTTTGGTACGTCACCATAGCTGTGCCCTAAAGGTATGTAACAAGCTTCGCCAGGTTGCACAGA
>JBAXNJ010000003.1:0-17006 GCA_037133815.1 Betaproteobacteria bacterium | reverse complement strand
GCATGTTGCGTCTGCGTGGCGTTAATTTTTTGGAGCCACCCACGTGTTGATTTCTTCTGCTTTTGCCCAAACCGCACCGGCCGCTGGCGCTGGTGGCGATGTGATGTCTTCTCTCACTGGCATGTTGCCTTTGATTTTGATGTTTGTCGTGCTGTATTTTGTGATGATCCGTCCACAAATGAAGCGCCAAAAAGAACATAAGGCCATGATCGATGCCATCGCCAAAGGCGATGAAATCGCCACTGCTGGTGGCTTGCTCGGCAAGGTCGTGCATTTGGACGAAGGTTCCTTGACGCTTGAGATCGCATCTGGCGTGGAAGTCCAGTTGCAGCGCCACGCTGTGACGCAAGTTTTGCCAAAAGGCTCGCTCAAGTAAGCGACCTTTAACTTTAAGCCTGCGCGCACCTCACGCGAATTCGCCATGAACCGTTACGCAATTTGGAAGTACGTGGTCCTAGCGATCGCTTTATTTGTGGGCGTTTTTTATACGCTACCTAATTTCTTCGGTGAGTCGCCTGCAGTGCAGATCTCTGCCGCCAAAGCTACTGCGAAGGTTGATTTAGGTGTTCAAGAGCGCGTTGAGTCTGCACTAAAAGCGGCAGGCCTAACCCCTGAATTGTTGGCGCTGGAGGGCGGTTCGTTGAAAGTGCGTTTTGACAGCACCGATACGCAAATTAAAGCCAAAGACGCGATTCAGCAGGCCTTGGTGCCAGATGCTAACGATCCTTCTTATGTAGTGGCACTCAATCTATTGGCGCGTTCACCTGCTTGGTTGTCCGCCATGCATGCGGCCCCTATGTATTTGGGTTTAGATTTACGCGGTGGTGTGCACTTCATGTTGCAAGTCGATATGCCTGCGGCCTTGAACAAAAAAGCCGAATCGCTAGCTGGTGATATCCGTAGCACCCTGCGTGAAAAAAATGTCCGCCACAGCGGCATTAGCCGCGATGGACAAAAAATCGAAGTGCGTTTCCGCGATATGCCCACCTTAGAGTCTGCGCAACGCGTGATCCAAGAGCAATTTGCGGATTTGCAAATGACAGCATCCCCTGATGGCGCAGAGTTCAAACTCATTGCAACCATCAATCCGGTTGCATCGCGCCGCGTGCAAGAGCAAGCGATCAAACAAAACATCACCACCTTGCACAACCGAATCAACGAACTTGGCGTTGCTGAACCTGTGATTCAACAACAAGGTACAGACCGTATCGTGGTGCAGCTGCCTGGTGTGCAGGACACGGCTAAGGCCAAAGATATTTTGGGTCGTACCGCAACGCTCGAGATTCGCATGGTCGACGACAGTGCTGAAGCGCGCAGTGCTGAGAGCGGCAATGGCGTGGTGCCTTTCGGCACAGAACGCTTCTTGGAGCGCAACGGCCAAGCGGTGATCGTGAAAAAACAAGTCATCTTGACGGGCGAGAACCTGACCGACGCACAACCTGGCTTTGATACACAAAATCAAGAAGCGGCTGTGCATCTAACCCTCGATGCCAAAGGTGCACGTATTTTCAAAGACGTGACGCGCGAGAGTGTCGGCAAGCGCATGGCGATTCTTTTGTTTGAAAAAGGCAAAGGCGAAGTTGTTACAGCGCCTGTGATTCGCTCTGAAATCGGCGGCGGCCGCGTTCAAATTTCTGGCCGCATGACAACGGTCGAAGCCAATGACACAGCCTTGTTGTTGCGGGCAGGTTCTTTGGCCGCGCCGATGGAAATCATCGAAGAGCGCACGATTGGCCCAAGCCTTGGCGCAGAAAATATTGCTAAGGGCTTTAACAGCGTGACATGGGGCTTTGTCGCTGTCACCGCATTTATGTGTGTTTACTACATGCTGTTTGGCGTGATTTCCAGCGTGGCATTGGCGGTGAATTTGTTGCTGCTAGTAGCAGTGCTTTCTATGTTGCAAGCCACTTTGACATTGCCTGGTATGGCGGCGATGGCTTTGGTGCTCGGTATGGCGATTGACGCCAACGTATTGATCAATGAGCGTGTGCGTGAAGAGTTGCGCAACGGCGCCGCACCCCAATCGGCGATTCACACAGGTTACGACCGCGCATGGGCCACGATTTTGGACTCCAACGTCACTACGCTAATTGCTGGATTGGCGCTGCTAGCTTTTGGTTCTGGCCCCGTTCGTGGATTTGCGGTGGTGCATTGCTTGGGTATTTTGACCAGCATGTTCTCTGCGGTGTTCTTCTCGCGTGGCTTGGTCAATCTTTGGTACGGCCGTCAAAAGAAATTACAAAGCGTGTCGATTGGTACCGTATGGCGCCCTTGAGCACCCATCGTTAGAAAGAACTCAGCGCTATGGAATTTTTTAAGATCCGTAAAGACATACCGTTCATGAAGAACGCGGTGGCATTCAATGCCATTTCTTTCATCACGTTTATAGCGGCGGTATTCTTTTTATTCAGCCGTGGGTTGCATTTGTCGGTGGAGTTCACCGGCGGGACGTTGATGGAAGTTAGTTACTCCCAAGCTGCTGATCTCAACGTGGTGCGTGCGCAAATTGCCAAACTGGGCTTGAATGATGTACAAGTTCAAAACTTTGGAACCGCGCGCGATGTGATGATCCGCATGCCTCCTGCCAAAGGTCAAAGTTCCGCACAACAGAGCGAACAAGTGCTCTCTGCATTAAAAGAGACGGACGCGAACATCCAATTACGCCGCACAGAATTTGTTGGACCTCAAGTGGGCGACGAGTTGGCGATTGATGGTTTGAAAGCTTTAGCCTTTGTAGTTGTTGGCATCATGATTTATTTGGCCATTCGGTTTGAGTGGAAGTTTGCTGTCGCCGCCATCATCGCGAACTTGCACGACGTTATCATCATTCTGGGGTTTTTTGCGTTCTTCCAGTGGGAGTTCTCTTTACCCGTGCTAGCTGCTGTGCTGGCCGTATTGGGGTATTCAGTGAATGAGTCGGTGGTTATTTTTGACCGAATCCGCGAGAACTTTCGGCGTTTTCGCAAAATGCAAACCGTAGAAATTATTGACAATGCAATCACAGCCACGATTAGCCGCACCATCATCACCCACGGCTGCACGCAGTTGATGGTGCTCTCTATGTTGTTGTTTGGCGGAGCCACCTTGCATTACTTTGCCTTGGCACTCACCATTGGTATTTGCTTTGGTATTTATTCGTCTGTGTTTGTGGCAGCTGCCATTGCGATGTGGTTGGGTATCCAGCGCGAAGATTTGATCAAAGGCCAAGTGGTGAAAGTTGAGGGTGATTCTGAGGACCCTAACTCTGGCGCTGTTGTTTAAGCCAGCGCTTGTGGCTAACTACTAAAACTACTAACTAGTGCGCCACGCGACTATCGTCGTCACATAATTCGTCTAAGACGAGCGCATCGGGTTCTAAGCCCACACTCCAATACACCATCAAGACGATGATTTTTAAATCGTCTAAGGTCATAGGGTGTCCGGGTACCGCCATAGCGCGGTCGAGCACAATCTCGCGCATATGGGGCGAGAGCACCTCTGCAGACTCTAGAAATTGAATAAAACCTAAGCAGGCTGCGCCTAAATGGCTTTGCTCCGCGACGGAGTAGACGCGAAGACTTTCAGGTGATTGGGTGTGTTGCTTAGGCGTCGATTGACGGATGTCAATGAGCTCTGTTTGGTGAGAAGCGATGTTGAGGCCATCCAACCATTGCAAGGCTTGTTGGATATCTTCCATCTCAAAACCAACGGCACTGAGTTTGCGTCCCAAGTGATGCAGCTCAGGGCATGCATCACCGCGCCAGTAGTTTTCGTAAACAAACACGAGTACTTCAAACATTGCTCCCAATATACATGGTTTTTATGTCGGCGCTTTTAGCCGCTGAAACAAGCCACCAGGCATGCGCGCCACACGTCCGTTCAATTCCAAATTTAGCAACTCTGATTGCAGGACAGATGTTTCTAAGTTGCAATATGTTTGCAGCGCATCCAAACTGATGGGCGTAAATCCCATTTGGTCTAAAACAGGGTGCGGTGCTGGGGCTTGTTGTGAACCACCTGATGAAGGACTATTGCCTTCATCGGTATAGATGGGTATTTGTAACTCCTCCAATATATCTTTCACGTTCTCTACAAGCTTCGCGCCTTGTCGAATCAGCCAATGGCATCCGTGTGATTGCATCGCATGGATAGAACCAGGCACAGCCATCACTTCGCGACCCATATCTAAGGCCATACGCGCCGTAATCAGGGAGCCAGACCGCATCGCTGCTTCTACGACCAAAGTACCCAGCCCCAATGCGGCAATCAAGCGGTTGCGTTGTGGAAAATTAGCGGCGAGTGGTGGTGTGCCTAATGGATACTCACTTATCAACACGCCATGCGCCATGACTTCTTGTGCCAAAGCTTGATGGTGTCTTGGATAAACCTGATCCAAACCCGTGCCCACAACACCAACCGTTATCCAAGACGATAAGCTTGACCCCGATCTTGTTAAATCTGCTGAAGATGATCCATGACCTTGAGGCGCTGCATATTGCAGTGCACCTTGATGCGAGGCCCCGTCAATCCCCAAAGCCATACCAGAGACCACGCATATTCCAGCCTCAGCGATTGCGCGACCAAATTGCATAGCCGTTTGACGCCCTTGCGGCGTGGGGTTGCGACTGCCGACCACCGAGACAGCGGGCCCGAGCGATTGTTGAACTTGTCCTTCGACATAAAGCAACAAAGGTGGATCAGCTAAATGTAAAAGTGGTTCAGGGTAATCTGTATGCCCTATCGGCCATATGGCACGCTGGGCATGGAGGGCTTTAGGTTTGGTTGATAACCATTGATGTGTTCGAACAGTGTGTGCGTCTAGCAAAACAGGAGGTTGCAACAAGGCTTCAGCCTGCGCACGTGAAACCACTTCCGTTAATTGCAATTGAGGTGCAACAAAGATGCCTTGAACACTACCAAAGCGGGTCAGTAAACGCCGTGCAGACTCGTTCCCAATGCTCGGGGTGAGCAGTAGGCGCAACCAAGCCCGTAATTCGAATTCATCCATCTGCATAGTGGCCCCATTCAAAGCCAAAGATTGTGGGATCACCTCGGGCGGGTAGACTTATGTTTTGGTCACAAACTTTTAAAGTAACGACAATCTACACATGGCAAAGTTAGACATTCTTCGATACCCAGACCCTAAATTACAGACCGTGGCAAAGCCCGTCCAAGCAATTGACGCACGCATTCGTACGCTGGTCGCAGACATGCTGGAAACCATGTACGACGCTAATGGCATTGGCTTGGCCGCTACACAAGTCAATGTGCACGAGCGGGTGGTGGTGATGGATGTTTCAGAAAACCGTGATGAGCCTATTGTGCTCATCAATCCCACCATCACGTGGATGGGTGATGAGCGCGTCAAAGGTGAAGAGGGATGCCTCTCTGTGCCGGGAATTTATGACGGTGTAGAACGTGCCACTGCCATAAAGGTCAGTGCACAAGACGCAGATGGAAAGACCCGTGAGTTAGAAGCGGAAGGGTTGTTCGCGGTGTGCGTGCAGCACGAACTAGACCATTTGATGGGCAAAGTTTTTGTGGAATACCTATCACCCCTCAAGCGAAGCCGTATCAAAAGCAAGTTTCTCAAAGCTCTGCGCGACGAAGAGTAGAGTTAAAAACTGCATGCGAATACTCTTTGCGGGTACACCCGAATTTGCTGCTGTTGCTATGCAAAGTCTCATCCTTGCGGGCCACACCCTATGTGGTGTCTTGACGCAGCCAGACCGTCCTGCAGGGCGCGGCATGAAGCTCCAAGCTTCAGCTGTCAAAACTCTCGCATTGCAACACCATATTGCAGTGGAACAACCACGCAGTTTGCGGCTTGACGGTAAATATCCAGAAGACGCATTAGCCGCGCAAAAATTTATACAAGCCGCAAAAGCAGATGTGATGGTGGTCGCTGCCTATGGTTTGATATTGCCGCAATGGGTGTTGGATATGCCGCGCTTGGGTTGCTTGAATATCCATGCCTCTCTATTGCCAAGATGGCGTGGTGCTGCGCCGATTCATCGCGCCATTGAGGCTGGCGATACGCACACTGGCGTTGTCATCATGCAAATGGATGCGGGGTTGGATACGGGCGACATGTTGGTGACCCAACAAATAGAGATTGCGCCACAAGACACCACTGCGCGCTTGCATGACAAATTGGCTGATGTAGGCGGCGCGCTGATTGTGCAAACGCTGGCTGATGCCCAATCAAATAAGTTGGTGCGTACACCGCAACCAGTGGATGGCATCACCTACGCTCACAAAATTGAAAAACAAGAAGCTGCGTTGGATTGGCGATTAAACGCCAAGCAACTCGCGCAACGCGTACGCGCATTCAATCCATTTCCCGTGGCGACCTTTCACGCCAACGCTGAAGTTATCAAGGTTTGGAGTGCGTACGTTTTTACAGATACAGATACAGATATTGAACCTACAACGCGGATCCTTGGAACTGTCTTGCGTGCAGACGAAGACGGCATACACATTGCATGCGGCAGAGGCGTCTTGTGCATCACCGAGTTACAAAAAGCTGGAGGCAAGCGTTTGCCTGCCGCTGAGTTTTTAAGAGGTTTTGATATCGCAGTGGGTTCGGTTTGCAAAGGGTCCACGCCATGATGTTCTTGGCACCCAAGCTCTACAAGCACCCCGAATTCAAAATAGGCATGCGTGAACTCGCACCTCAAGCCTTAGGCATTGCCGCATGGGGTTTGATGACTGGCGTGGCTATGGTGAAAGCTGGCATGGGTCTGTGGGCCTCTATCGCTATGGCCTTGCTGGTATTTGCTGGTAGTTCTCAACTCGCTGCAATTCCTTTAATCGTTGCTGGCGCGCCCGCATGGGTGATCTTGGTCACTGGGTTTTGTGTGAATTTGCGCTTTGTCGTATTTAGTTTGCATCTGCGTCCCTACTTGATTCATTTGCCGCGATGGGAGCGATTGCTGCATGGATATGTCACAGCAGATATCAGCTATGTGTTGTTCACCAAGCGCTTTCACCATCCAGGCAAAACACCCGAAGAGCGATTAACCCAAGAAGCTTATCTAGCAGGCAATGATTGCCTGAACTGGGGCAGTTGGATGGTGGCTAGTTTGCTTGGAATTGCATTGGCCAACTTTATTCCGCCAAGTTGGGGTTTGGGCTTCGCAGGCATTTTGTGTTTATTGGGAATCCAGTGCTCTTTGGCCAGTACCCGATTGCGCATGGTGTCATCTGCTGTGGCGGGTATCGCGGCAGTGATCGCCTATGCCTTGCCGTTAAGACTCAATATCGTGGTCGCCATTGCAGCTGCGGTTATTTTGTGCCTCAGCCTTGAGCGCATCAAACCGCGCATACAAGGAACGCCTGCATGAGCCATGATGATCTCTGGATGTTTGGCGTCATTATTGGCTTGAGCGTGGTGACTGTGGTCGCGCGTAGTTTTTTCTTCTTATCGAACCAAGACTGGCAACTCCCACATTGGGCGCAACGAGGATTGCAATACGCGCCGATTGCGGCTTTGTCCGCAGTCGTGGTGCCAGAAATTGTGATGAGCCAAGGCGCGTTGATCACTACGTGGCAAGACGCCCGTTTGTTTGCGGCGGCGGCTGGTGTGGTGATTTATTTTTCAAAGCGAGATGTGCTGCTCACCATCATTGGCGGCATGGCGGTGTATTTGCCCTTGCATTTAGGACTTGGTTTTTAAGGCATCAATAGGTGGATCGTCCACCCGTAATATCAAACACCGAGCCCGTAGTAAACGAGCAGTCTTCGCTGGATAACCAACTGACCATTGCCGCGATTTCATCGACTTCCACAAAACGCCCCATCGGGATTTTGCTGAGCATATAGTCGATATGGGTTTGTGCCATGGTGGCAAACATGGCCGTCTTGGCGGCGGCGGGCGCTACCGCATTAACCAACACACCTTTTGTCGCCACTTCTTTGGCTAGTGATTTGGTCAATGCAATCACGCCTGCTTTCGATACGCTGTAATGGCTGGCGTTAGGGTTGCCTTCTTTGCCAGCGACAGAAGCGATGTTCACAATGCGACCCCAACCGCGCGAGACCATATGCGGCGTGACATGGCGGCAGGTGTAATAAGGGCCCATCAAATTCACATCGATAACACGCTTCCACACTTCAGGGTCTAAATCCCACGTGGTGCCATTGCCGCCTGTAATGCCAGCGTTGTTCACCAAGATGTCGATGTGTCCGTTGTCTTTGATGGTTTGTGCGGTGGTAGCGCCGACTGCGGCATCCGAGGTGAGTTCTACAATATAACCACTGACCTTGCCAAGTTTACCCAAAGAAGCTTTGGCTTCTTCTAACTTAACAGCATCAATGTCCCACATCACCACACTGGCACCAGAGCGCAACATACGCTCGCTAGTAGCGTAGCCAATACCTTGTGCGCCGCCGGTGATCACCGCAACGCGGCCTTTTAAATCGATGGTGTTCATTGCATGCCTTTCAAAGCGGTTGCTGCATGAGGACCGGCTTGGCAGTCGGCGATGTATTGGCGAATGATGTCGTCAAAAGATTTTTCAGGAAACAGCCCCAAGCTGTTAGCGCGTTTCGAGCTAGAACCTTTAGCCCAGCGCGACACAATGCCTGCGATGCGTTCGTCACGTTGGAAGGTCACCAATGCACGCACTTTAGGACCAGCAACGCGCTCCAAGGCATCCAGCATTTCTTTTACGGTGACATCGAGACCTGGCAAGTTCAATGCTGTACGACCACCATAGGCTTCGCGGGTGCATTCATACACTTTGATCAGGCTTTCAATGGTGGAGCGGGGAGACGCCATGGGGTGCAAGACATCAGGCGATACGGGACACACCGATGGGATGCCAGCCAATGGCTCACGAATGATGCCGCTGAAAAACGAAGACGCTGCGCCGTTGGGTTTGCCAGGACGCACCGTGACCGTCATCAAGCGCGCGCTGCGGCCATCGATATAGCCTTTGCGGGTGTAGTCGGCAATCAAATGTTCGCAAATATGTTTCTGTATGCCGTATGACGTTTGTGGGGTCGGTAAGGTGTCGTCAGCAATGACGGCAGGCATGGGATAAGCATCGTCAGGACCAAACACCGCGACAGAGCTTGAAAATACCAAACGTGTTGGCTTAGCACCACCTTCTGTGCGCTTGCGCAGAGCGTCTAACAATGCGCGTGTGCTGTCAAGGTTAGAGCGTAGGCCCAAATCAAAATCGTCTTCGCATTCGCCTGATACGGCAGAAGCAAGGTGGAACACCCCGTCAACAGCTTCTGTTTCTAATTCTTTGCAATGCGTCAGCAAAGGCCCAGTCTTCACACTAACGCGTGGATCTGCCGCGAGATCAGCCTGCGCAGGAAATTGGTCGGCCAAGATGAGGTGCTCAATTTTTTGGCCATTCAACTCGCCCTTGGCAAGCAAGGTGCGGGCTAGACGGGAACCTACAAAACCGGCGCCACCGGTAATCAATAAACGCATGGTGAAAACTCCTTAAAGACGGGGGGAATGCTCGCGCATAGCACGCGGAGCGCGCAGTGACAACGCAGGATGAGAGACGGACGGCAACTTTTGATTGGAGTCCAAAACGGTTTCTATGTCTTCGCGCACGCTGTCGATCAATAGCAATACTGCTTTTTCTGCCGCATCGGGTGCGCGGGCAATTACTGCGTCAAGAACATCTCTGTGCAGTGGCAAGGAGAGTGCCTTTCCGTTAGGGCGCGTGGTGGTAATTTCAAAACTGGTGCGCAAGAGCGCACCAATGGCCTTGCTCATTTGCGCGACCATTCGGTTGTGGCAAGCACGCAAGAGACCTTGGTGAAATAGTAAATCGTGGGTGACATAGTCGCCACCAAATTCAATCGCGTGTTTCATTCCCGCGTAGGCGGCTTCAATATCCTGTATGTCTTGCGCAGTGGCACGTTCTGCTGCGAGCCTTACGGCAGCAGGTTCAATCACGCGTCGCAAATCTTGTAGGTCACGCAAAAACTCACGTGTCAAACCCATTTTTGATTTCCATGCCACCACATCTGGGTCAAACCAATTCCATTGGTCTTCAGGCAATACACGTGTACCCACTTTCGGCCCCGTGCTGAGCAAACCTTTGGCCACCAATGATTTGACAGCCTCACGGATCACCGTGCGACTCACACCAAACTCTTTACACAAAACAGTCTCAGGTGGTACCACGCTCTCTGGTGGGTAATGGCCAGACACGATGGACTCACCCAACAAATCGAGCGTGTGTCCGAGCATATTCTTGATAGCCATGGCCTTGCGTGTGTGCCGTTACAGGTTGAAATTTAGTCTGCGCATTCGCAAGCACTTAACCGCGAATAAATAAAGTAACCAAAGGCTCTGTGCCGAGTTGGCGACTCCAATGGCCGTGCACTTTGTCATCAAATGTCGCGCCAGCAGGCAAGGTATCGACGGAATAAAAATGCTCGCCCGCACTGAACACGCGTGAGTTACCGTCTTGCAAACCAATTTCCATATGCCCACTCACAATAAATACCCACTGTCCGTGGGGACTGCAATGGAACTGGCTCCTAAACCCAACCGGGCTATGGCGGAGTTGATAGCCGCTGCTAGGCATCAATGCAGACAAGCGCGATTGCGGTGTGCCTTCTGTCAATGGCACGGTCTCTTCTTTAAAACGTGCGCGACCATCGGTGTCGGTAAAGAGAATGGTTTTTTGAAATGTGGTCATGCGAGTGCCTCCGCGCCAAAGTTAATCTGAACCTTCATGGCTTGGCTTTTGTCGCTGGCCAAGTCAAATGCTTTCACCGCATCATCGAAATCCACTACATGCGAAATCACAGGGCGTCCATCTATCAAGCCTTCGTTGAGGAAGCGAACGGCAACCGCGAATTCTTCGTGGAAGCGGAAAGTGCCGCGCAACTCCAACTCTTTGCCCACCAATTGGTTGAGCGGCAATGTGGAGTCCCCGCCTAAGCCGATAGACACAATCACTCCGCGCGGTGCGACCACATCGAGTCCGCTACGCAGCGCGCGGTCGTTGCCAGAGGCTTCAAACATCACATCGAATACGCCCTTGTTCACGGCAAAAGGGGCCAGCGCTTCGGGGTGCTTCGCAATATTGACGGTTTCATCAGCGCCCATGGCACGGGCGCATTCGAGCGGCTTGTCTGCAATGTCCACCGCCACGATACGCGCAGCACCAGCGCGACGCAAAGCGCCAATCAACAAAGTGCCGATCGGGCCGCAGCCTGTTACTAACACTTGTTTGCCAAAAACGCTACCGGCTCGCTGAATCGCGTGCAGTCCGACAGACAAGGGTTCTGCTAATGCTGCTAGCGACAAACTCAAAGAATCGTTTAGTGGATGCGCTTGAGAAGCATCAATCACCAAGGATTGACGGAAAGCGCCTTGC
The DNA here is from genome assembly GCA_037133815.1 of Betaproteobacteria bacterium. GTDB lineage: Bacteria > Pseudomonadota > Gammaproteobacteria > Burkholderiales > Burkholderiaceae_C > Limnohabitans. The sequence goes on along the minus strand of JBAXNJ010000003.1, from coordinate 5,667 downwards.
ACATGCGGAAAGCGCATCGCGCTTCCAAAAAAACGCATGTCCAAGCAATGGTTGTGTTGGCCTTTTTGGCAATACTGGCATTGGCCACAAGGACGCGAAGGAGAAATGGCAATGCGTTGCCCCGCTTTGAAATTTTGCACCGCGCTGCCCACGTCGCGCACGATGCCTGAGACCTCGTGCCCAAGCACCATAGGTTCTTTGATACGCACCGTGCCAAAACCACCATGGTGGTAGTAATGCAAATCAGATCCGCAAATGCCGCCATACGCGACGTCGACTTGAAGTTGGTGAGCGCCCATTGCATCTGCATCGAACGTGTCTAAACGTAAATCTTCTGGGGCGTGGCAAACAATGGCTTTCATGGGGGCTCCTGTGTTTCTTGTCGAATACGCGGTGTGTAAGGGTGTTGCAGGTTATGCAATGTGCAACTGCAACTGTTGTTCAATTTGCGCGACCAATTGGTCGGTAGGCAAGACAATGTCTAAAGTAATGGCAGGCTCATCTGAGCTAGGCGGTTCCAATGTTTGTAGTTGACTCGATAACAAAGATGGCGGCATGTAATGCCCTGTACGGTATTGCAAACGTTGTTCCAACAAGGCCTTATCACCATGCAAATGGATAAAACGCAAATCAGGGCAGGCTGCGCGTAATCGATCGCGGTATTTGCGTTTGAGGGCGGAGCAAGAAATGATCAAACCTGCATCTGCCTCGAGTGCTCCGAAGCGCGAAGCAATATCGTCTAACCAACCCGCGCGATCTTCATCTGTTAAGGGTGTACCCGCGGCCATCAATGCCACATTGCGGAGCGGATGCAAGGTATCACCTTCTATGAATGGAATTCTTGTACGCGCTCCTAAACGTTCACCGACGGTGCTTTTACCGCAACCGCTCACTCCCATAATGATTAGCCGATGCGCCGGCATGGTCAAAGGCGTTGCTCGCTGCTAAGGTCAAAAATATGGGCTTTGTTGGGATCAAACTGCAAATAAACCATATCGTCTGGATGAACACTGGTGCGGCCATGCATCACAAGGGTGACCGATTGTTCGCCAATTTGCAAAAGCAACTCTGTCTCAGCGCCAGTGGGTTCGACCACCACCACCTTGGCTGGTATGCCGCTACTGGCCAAAGATAAATCGTTGGGACGGATTCCAAAATAAACCTGCTGACCCTCAGAGACGGTAGAAATATTGCTAGGCATGAGCCACTGCTTCTCTAATGCATGGACAGAACGCCCTTGCACGGTGCCCTTGAATACATTCATGGCAGGCGAGCCGATGAATTGGGCAACAAACAAGTTGCCAGGGCGGTCAAATAGTTCAAGCGGAGTACCTATTTGCTCGACGATACCGTCATGCATCACCACAATACGATCGGCCATAGTCATGGCCTCAATTTGGTCATGCGTTACATAAACCGTTGTGGTCTTGAGGCGTTGATGCAAGGCTTTTATTTCGGCCCGCATCGCCACGCGTAATTTGGCATCGAGGTTGGAGAGCGGTTCATCAAATAAAAATACCTTGGGGTCACGCACAATAGCGCGGCCCATGGCGACGCGTTGGCGTTGCCCGCCAGATAACTCACGCGGGAAACGCGCCAATAAAGTATCAAGATTTAAGATGCGCGCCGCATTGGCAACACGCTCTTCGGTTGTCTTTGCATCGGCTTTGCGTAAACGCAAAGAAAAGGCCATGTTCTCGCGCACGGTCATATGCGGGTACAGCGCATAGCTTTGGAACACCATGGCAATATCCCGATCCTTAGACTCGAGATCATTGATGACGCGTCCATCAATTTGAATTTCGCCCCCAGTAATATCCTCTAGCCCTGCCAACATACGCAAGAGAGTGGATTTACCGCAACCCGATGGCCCAACTAAAACGACAAACTCACCATCTTGTATGTCAAACGAAATACCGTGTATGACTTTGACAGCACCGTAGTTTTTTTGGATGTTATGAAATGAAACTGAAGCCATATATGTTCCTTAGCTTTTCACTGCGCCGGCAGTCAATCCAGACACCATATAGCGCTTAAAAACGTAATAAATTGCCGCAGGCGGAAGGGCATAAATCAAACCCGTGGTCATGAGTAATTCCCAAGGCGAATCGTCTGCTGATAAAAAATTTCCTAAAGCAACGGCAAGCGTGACATCCTCATCTTTGGATAAAAGTAAGAATGCGTAGAGGTATTCATTCCAAGCCAAGAGAAGCGCGTAAGTGCCAACCGCTACAAGCGAGGGCACCATCAGGGGCAAATAAACCATCCAAAATAATTGCAAGGGCGTCGCACCATCCATGCGGGCGGCTTCATCGAGCTCATAGGGCAGCTTGTCGCTGGCTTGTTTGAGTACCCAAATGCAATAGGGCGAGGCAATAGTCACCATTGCCAAAATCAAAGCCCATTGGTTGTTTAACAAGCCATAGACTCCCATGGTTTTATACATGGGTACAGCCAAGAATGCGGCGGGTATGAAATAGGTGAACAAGGCGAGGTTCATCACTGTGCGCCCTCCCCGCACCTTGAGGCGACTGATAGCAAAAGCGGCCGTGGTTGCAATAAACAAGGTCAGTGCCCCAACAGTGATGGCGATCACAAAGGAGTTACCAAGTTGTTGCCAGAAATGGTCAAGGTAGAAGTGGTCACGCTTGAAAACAATCTCAAAGTTTTGAAGCGTTGGTTTCTCAGGCCACAAAACCCCAGACGTAGCGGTGTCGCGTGGCGAAATAGCAAACAAAAACATGTGGTAGAGCGGGAATAAAGTCCAGATCAAAACAGGTACCCCGATCAACAACAGTTTGGCTTCCGAGGAAACTTTTTTCCAGCTCAAACTCATTTGGAGAGCCTTTTCATCATGAAATACACCAAAGGCAAGACAAAGGGCAGGGCTACAACAATCGAGGACATCGCTAAATCAACTTGGTCTAATCGCAAATAACGAATACCCAAAGTTGCAAGAACATGCGTCATATCTGCGGGGCCTCCGCCAGTCAATAAATAAACACTGTTGAAATCGCCAAGTGTCCAAATCATCGACAAGATGGTGGATGTCAGGTAGAGCGAACGCATGGAAGGCCAAGTGATGAATGAGAACTTTTGCCATCTAGAGGCGCCATCCACTGAAGCCGCCTCATATTGCTCAGCAGGAATAGCCAAGCGACCAGCAACCAAAATCAAAGTCCAAAAAGGCAGAGACTTCCATATATGCATCAGCATGGACAGGCTCAAGGCTAAAGTGGGGTCATTTAACCAGTTCGGACCGTCCAAGCCAGTCCAGCGAAAGATGGCGCTGTTGATAATGCCCCACTCAGGGTTGAGCATAAAGCGCACAGACAAAATCGTGGGAATAGAAGGAACTGCCCAAGGCAATATAAAAAGTGCAGCTACCCATTTCACCCACCAGCGGTTGTTGACAAAAAAGCCAGACAGACCGAGAGCGATAGCCATTTTTAAGTTGATAGCAACTACTAAAAATACCAGGGTGTTGGCGGCACTACGAAAAAAAATGGGGTCATTCATCAAGTCGATATAACTTTGCGGATGACGTGCTAGCCATAGCCCGTATCCCACTGGATAGAGCACAAAAATCAAAAAGATTAATAAATACGGCACCACCATGGCGCGGCCCCACCATTGCCAGGCATCTAAGCGCGGCACAGGAAGGCTTGAAACACTCTGAGATGTGGAGTTCATGCTGACATTGACTCAAAAAAACACCGATGCGTGGCTTGAGCCTTTTCGCATCGGTGTGGGGAGTGGCTTAGTTACCAGCGACTTCTTTGATACGGGCAATCATTTCATCGACTGCCTTCTCGGTAGGTACTTTCTCATTCAAGATGCGGTTCATGGCTTTGGCCCAAACGTTCTCGTTATTGAGTACGGTGAACTTGAAGTTCTTGGTAATCTCAAACGGGGTAGTGCCACTCATAAACTGGTTGTATACAGCTAAACGGGCAGGATCAGCTTTCCAAAATGGACGCTGTTGCGCTGCCTTTGTAACTGGGAACCAGCGTCCTAGAGAACCTTCTACATAGGGGGTCAGATTTTGTTCATCTAGCATGAACGCCAGAAATTGCTTGGCCAGATCTTTGCGCTTGGCATCTTTGAAGATCACGCCTGTTTTAACAGCAGAGCGATAAATCATTTTGGTGCCATCGGGCTTGAGTGGGAACCCGGCAGTCGCGATCAAGTCGTAGTAGTTTTTCTTGCCCAAGTCGCGTTGCTCTTGCGTCAATGCTTGGTTGTTCATATCGTCTAACCACTTGGCTGCGATAGAAATCGTTGCATTGTGTGTCATCACGATGGTCTTGTTGTGGAATGCAACATTGTTGTCTGGGTCTTTCCAGCTAGTAGAAGACGGTGGTGTACAGCCCTTGGCATAGACCGAGGTGTAGTCATTCATCGCACTGATCAATCCAGCACGAACTGAAGGATCGTCGACCAGCAGCTTTCCAGAATCGTTGACCAGCTTCACGTTGTAAGCATCCATGAAAGTCAAGAAAGAAAAGAACGAGTCGGTTGAATCGACGCCCATGGGAAAGCCTGTACCAAAGCCACGCTTACCAGTTTTTTGGCGATAACCAACTTGCACCTTAGAGCACCAGAAGTCCCAGTAACTATTCCAGTCCTTAGGAATATCTGATTCTTTGTAGCCTGATTCAGCCAGCATGTCTTTCCAGTACTGGATATGCATGGTTTGCTGCTTGACGGGGTATGCGTAATAAGCACGGTTTTTTGCTTGGTTGTTATACAAGAAGGTGGTCGACAAAGCGGCAGGTTCAAAGTTGTTACGAACCTTATCTATCACGCTAGTCACGTCTTCTAGTTTGCCGTCATAGGCCCATTTGGCTGTAACTTGGAAGTCGTAAGTGTCGGCATAGGCAAGGTCAGGGGGATTGCCGGAATCTAAAGCGGCCACCGTTTTGGGGATCATGTCCTGAATGGGATAGAGCGACAAATCAATCTTGATGTTTTTATTTTTTTCTTCAAACTTCCTGATAGCGGCAAAAAGTGCATCGTCTTCTGCTTTATAAAAGCCTTTTACCCACCAAACGGTGAGTTTTTCTTGGGCAAAGGCAGGGCCGACAGCGCTAACCAGGCCTGCGGCAACCATTGCGCCCGAAAGCCATTTACTTAACTTCATTTGGTTCTCCTAAATTATCAAAAAATTAAGGCACTAATTGCCTAGCTGCGATCGTATGATGATTGCACACATAACCGATGGGGAGTTACCCGCACTCTGGCACTGGCGTGTGGACTGATTTGCCCTCAAAGTGCGACTTGAGGTTGTTAAACGCCAAATCGGCCATGGCTTGACGGGTTTGGCGCGTTGCACTACCAATATGCGGGGCCAAAACAACGTGCGGAATGGCACGCAAGGCCTCGGGCACATTGGGCTCGTTCTCAAACACATCCAAGCCAGCGCCAGCGATTACGCCGTTTTGGAGGGCATGAATCAAAGCCTCTTGGTCGACTACCGAGCCGCGCGCAACGTTGACCAAAATTCCCTCAGGCCCTAAGGCTTTGAGCACTTCGGCGTTGATAAGTTTGTTGGTGCCGGCGCCTCCTGGGGTGATCAATACCAAGTAGTCGCAATGCGTGGCCAGCTCAGTGGGTGTGGAATAGAAGGTGTAAGGCAACTCTGCGCGTTGGCTGCGGGCGGTGTAG
>JBAXNJ010000002.1:0-17544 GCA_037133815.1 Betaproteobacteria bacterium | reverse complement strand
GGCTCGTAGGGTCTACCCACTGTTGATGCATGGATTGGAGTAATTTGCCTAATACCTTGAAGTGTTGGTGGCTCAATCCTCCATGTGTCCTGCAATTCAAGCAGATCGACGAACTCGCGTCCTGCAAGTCTAAGGGCTTCATCTTTTTTGTCAGCAATACTAACTTTTAGCGCCTTACTTCTTTCTACGATGTCTTTAAATGCTGCTCCAATACCTTTATGCTCAGCGTCCGAAGTAAAGCCCCATTGTTCTCCTTGTTGCAACCAATAAGCTAATCTATTTAATTCCCGCTCACCTCTTATTAAGAGCGATTTTTCGGTATTTTTAGTCAAAGGTTTCCCTTCTTCCAGTTCATTATCATACTGAGTCACTTCTTTTGATAAAGCGGATCCTTGCCTATTTAATGCAGCATAAATTACAATAATTGCTCCTACGAGACTTAGGGTCCCAAAAAATATCATAAGCTTTGTTTCAAGGCTAAGCGGCTTAGTCTCAGTGCTTTCTGCCTGGAGTTGAAGTGGCGATTCTGATTCTGGACCGCTCGATCCTGAAGTTATATTACCTGCCGGCCCCAAAAAAATATCATTACTATTTGATGCAGTAGACGTGTTTGCAAGTACAACAATACTAGTTGTTCCAGACTCAGCTCCTGGTCCAAAACTTAAGTTGACATTGGTAGTTGATTGATCTTTACCTGGCAAAGTCGTTGAAACAACTGCTTTAGTGCCTTGCGCTGTAGTCTCAAAACTTATTGTTGTATTTGAATCTGTGTTGGCAGGTTTTGATGTAGAAGTAGGTACCGTCTTCGTAGTTCCTAAACTATAAGTAGGTGTGCCTGTTGAAGCACCTGCGGTTGATTTTGTAGAGTTAGTAGTAGCAGTAATAACAGTTCCGGTAGGAACAGATGATGTTGTATCTGTCAGATTTGTAGTTGTTATGGATGTAGAACTTTGTCCATCAGTAGCGGACGCAGCAGCGGTTGAGGTCGTCGAGATTGTCGTAATTGACCCAGATGTAGCTGTTGCTTTTGTTGTAGTTGTAGTTGTATTTGTACTTTTACCCGCCGTATAAACAGTAGTGCCCGTTGTTGACGTATGTGACGTATTAGGTGAAGTAGATGTCGACAAAATTGGTGCTGACGATTGCGTTGATATTGCAGTAGCAGTACCTCCCGACGCTGTAGAAATTGCTAGTGTTGTAGCGTTAGTTTTAACTTCTGTCGTACCTGTGCTTGTAGATCTTGTTGTGGTTGTGGTTGTATCGCTACCTGCAATTGAAGCAGATGTCGACATAGGGCCTTCTGTAAAAACTACAGGGGTTCGGGCTTGACCTGATGTAGTGTTAATTCCTACGGCTACTGTTGTCGGTGGTGTTGGGCCTGGTGTTGCTGGCGTGGGCGATGGTGTAGGCTGAAGTATTCCCAAAAATGATGTTTTGGTAGTGGAAGTTCTTGGTGATTCTGTAGATGCTGCTGCTGGACTTGACGTTGGAATAGTAGTTTCAGTTCTCACTGCAAAAGCGTTTTTTGTACTCGTTGGTGTTGTGCCAGCACTTGAGCCTGACCATGGGCTAGTACTTGTGCCTTGAATTATTGGTGTTGTATTGTTATTTGGTGAGCTTGCAGAAAGAAAAACTAAAGTTGAATCAGTCGATGGGGTCCAACTAGAAGACGCGGTTGTAGTCGTTGTAGTTGTATTGGTTTTACTGTCAGACGTAACAGTAACTTTTGGACTGCTAGTTGATACCAGAGTAGTTGTTTTTGGGGCAACAGCGTTTGGGAGAGGTTTGAGCTGTCTTATTGGTGTCTCAGTTAATATTTGCTCAACAAAATAGCGATCTAATAGATCTGATCGAAAAGAATTAAGACTCATGGTTTTCTCCTTAATGAAGGTTGGTTATTAAAAAATTACTGTTCCAATTTTTGTATTGATAAGCAATTGAGTAGCGTGGTTGGCATTTGTATACAAGTCGTATGTTTCTGAAGTGTTCGTGTTTGTTATCAAAGTACTGTCGTTGGTAGTCTTCTTTACCCATTCACCGCCATCGTTTGCGAAGTCAACCTTGCTGGTTAGGCCATCTACCACCAACTGGTGATAAGACACAGTGCCATTGCCCAATCCAGTCCAGCCTGTAGCTTTGTTGAAAAGATTCATGGCAGCCATATTTTGTATATCGCTCCAAGAAACTTTGAGGCTATTGCTTGCGCCAAGATTGATTTTTTCGATGGATTGCAATCGGCTGTTAGCGATTTGCGTCAGATCAAGTGAGACGTTTGTTCCACTAAATAACAAGGTGTCTATGCCACCGCCACCATCCACGCGCGCAAGTCGACCGCTTGATGAAACTTCTTTTGTGAGTTGCTCAATATTGTTTTTGGTCAAATAGAAAGTGTCCTCTCCAGCGCCGCCGTACATCACATCGGCGCCACCGCCACCGAAAATTCCATCGTTACCCGCGCCACCCACCAAGGTTTCGTCAACGTTGGTGGTTTGTAAATTAATCTGGTCATCGTCTGATGAGCCCTTTTTTGTAAATTTGCTTTGTGTGCCTAGTCGCTTATCGGTAGTGGAACCAAGCATTACTTTTGGTATGAGATTGTTCACTCCAAAGTAGTCATCTAATATGAAGTCAGGTATTGCGTCACCGTTGATATCACCAGGTGCGGTAATGTTTCCAGAGAAATAAGATGAGATGTCAATTTCTTGTGAGCTGTCTACTATTTTGTAACCGTAAGCGCTAGTGCCTTTATCGTCTAGAGTTGCTAAGTCTATGTTGTCGGTATTTGTTTTTCCATAAACTACATAAGCAAGAAAGTGGTTTAGCTTCTTGGCACTATTTCCGGCTATGGTTGTATTGAAAGCAAGCTTTATCAGAATATCGTCTATACCGTCACCGTTTATGTCACCGCAATTGGTTGCTGTTTCTCTTGGAAATTCTTCCGCATCTTGATTTGATGTGCCGGCCACATTTTTAAAATTTATGTTTTTTAATTCAAATCTGGGCAGTGAAATCGTAAAACCCTTATCCCCCAAACTTTCTAAATTAATTGGCGTACTGTCATTTTGTCTGCCAAACACCACATAAAACTTGGCTTTGGTGTAGTCATATGCTTGGCCTTGGAAAATAAAATCATTGCGTCCATCGCCGTTGAAATCACCATAAACCTTGGTTGCATTCAAACCCATATCAAAAGCTAAAAAAGGAAGAGCAGGATCAGCTTTGACGACATAACCCAAGCTTGGATTATTACCAGTTCGAATTTGGTTAACGTCTAAATCTTTTTTATTGATTTGCGGGCTACCATAAATAACAAATATTTCTTCTGGGCTATTTAAACTGGGAGTCGTAGCAAATGAGTTGCTAATAGCCAAGTCGCCGTATCCATCTCCGTTAGTGTCTCCAAGGTATGAAATAGCCCAACCAAATGATAAATCTGCAGATACAACTTCATTTGTATTAGAGTCAGTTATGAAGATTCCTTTAATCGTGGGATTAGAGCTTTTTATATCAGGAGTTAAAAGCGGGGGGTTATTGATCTTTCCAACTAAATCTTTATCTCCTAATAAGACAAAAACTTTTATGTTTTGCCAGTCACCAATAAATACATCTGCAAGTCCATCTCCGTTTATATCTCCGGATGAAATTGCTGTATATCCCGCACCAATAGAAGCTGATTTGTCAAAGCTAATGTATGGATTTGCAATCCTTAGAGTGGACTTACTGCCAAAAGCCTCAGATAAATCAAGGTAATTTCCCATGGCAATCGTATCTGCAATTGCCTCAATTTGTCTTTGTGATGCAAACGCCACTTCTCCAACGCCGTTGCCATTAAAGTCGTTCACAACTATCGGTAGGATGCCTACCTGTGTGCCATACCAGGGCATGCTAATTTCCAACCCTACTTCTTCTTCTAAAGTGAAAACTTGGGTGTTTGAAGTTGCGCCGCTAGCAGCGAGAGTGAGATCAAATTCGTTACTGGTGTTGCCATAAACAACATAAGCTTTGCCAAGTAAACCCCCTTCCTTAAAAACGCCGCCTTTAAAAACAAATAGCCAATCTGCAATACCGTCACCGTTTAAGTCACCTGCCGCAAAACTTTGTACGGCACCTAGTGCTGCTGGTAATAACGGCATTGATGTTGTTCCAAATGGACTAAGAACAGGAGTAGTGGTCTCGCTGATAACGGTTTCTGGTTTTCCAAAGTTATCGGTGTAGGTTGCGACAACGCGCATTTGTTGGCCAAGTTGTTTTGGTGTAGTCGTAAAAGTGGAGGAAGTTGCATCTGCAATATCAGACCAAGAAGAGCCGCTGTCAGAAGGGACTTGCCACTTATAAGAAATAGCATTAGCACCAGTGAGGGGAATGCCATCTAGGTCAATTATTTTTGGTGCGGTAAGAACTTGCCCCTGCGTTGTAATTTGGCTCAGTGGTTGACCATCGGAATCTGTAATCGTTAATGAACCAGTAGGCGCATCATTCTGTAAAAACTTGCTGCCAAAAGCATAAATCACATCTTCCCAAGTGTCTTCTCCAACAGTCCAACTTGTATATAAAGAGTTTTGAGCCAACGACTTGAGGGCATCTTTCATTTGCATGCCGGGGTTGTTGTCTAAGACAGATTTAACAGCTAATGCCAAACCGTATGAGTCAAATTTTTGCTGGCCTACATTTGAATCAATAAGCAATGTTGGCTTTGTTGTCACCAAGCTATGTGGGTTATCAGATATATCTAAAATCCCATACTTTTTAGCAATTGCAAAATTAGCGTTATTGATGCCTGCAATCGTGGCATTTGTTAAATCAACAACGCTTGCTAACACTTCTTTAGCTGCTTCTGTAGTGAGTGTGTTGACGTTAATGTCGAGGCTGGTTTTACCTGTCGGCAGATTACAAATAGTGATAAGGTCGGTATCTAAACTCTTGGGTTGCCCAGTCGCCTCATCTACAAAGTTGGCTTTTTTTCCATTGGTATCGCTGACAACAACTTTAATAACGCCGGTATGGGAGTTTTCTAATTCGACAGAGAAAGTACCATCCGGTTTAATGCTGTGGGTAGACGCTAAAAAATTGCCGCTGGCATCATAGACTTCCACTTTGAGTCCGTCGGGGTTGATCATCGGACCTGTTGCGATAAATCCGGTTAGAGATATAACCCCAGACGCGGTAGGTGTGGCTGTAGTGGACGAACTTGCACTGCCGCCAGACGAACCTCCTTTGCTACCACCAGCAAGGGCTAAGCCCCCAAGTCCTGCCCCTAAACCCAATAAGCTAAATGATGGTGCGGATGCAACTGCTGGAATAGTTGCGGTGCTAACCATAGAGGCCTGTGCAACGATAGTGTCCGCTTGGCTTTCAAAGGCAGTGTTTGAAAGTTTGGCGCTATCTTGTGGTTCATTCGCCGATAAGCTGGCGATGCGCACACTGTTGGAGACGGGGGCAACACTCTCTGCACTAACAGCGGCCCCTTCTTTATTAGTAGGCAGCAGGTTGTTGGTAGAAACATCTGCTGATGCGCTTTTACTCGCGTCGTTTTGAGAGCTGTCGTTCGCGTTGTCTTGTTCTTCTTGGCCCGAAAGGCGCTTTATTTTTGTGACTTGAGGCTTGGTTTGTGTTGTTTTGGAGTCAACGGCTCCATCAAACGTGCTGCCCGTGTTGGAAGCTTTGCGAGACTGAGATTTGCCTGAAAGTTTCTTAAGTTGGGTCTTAAAATTTTCGGGACTAAGGTTTGTTACGCCTGTAGGATTTGAAGGTATTGTCATATTAAATTACTCAAAGTTTGTTAATAATTAGTAATATACTACTATTTTTCTGTCATTGCACCACCAAAAGCCTTATAGATAGGTTTGATGAGGTACTTCAACACCGAGCGTCCACCCGTTTTGAGGTCGATAGTGGCTGTCATGCCCGGTTTGAGCATGGCGGCGGTGAGTTTTGGGTGCTTATTGGCGTCATCCGCATGCAAACTGACTTGCGCGCGGTAAAAGGTATTGGCTTGGCCATTGGGGCCTTGCTCGGTGAGGGTGTCAGAGCTGATGTAGCGCAAGGTTCCGTGCAATACGCCGTAAATGGAATAGTCAAACGCATCTAGCCGAATCGTGGCGGGAAGTCCCGTTTTTAACTGGCCAATATCTGCTGGATTGATGTTGACTTCAAATACCGGCTCGATCTCGGTTGGAGAAATTTGCATCAACTCGTCGCCTTGTCGCAGCACGCCACCGATAGTGGTAACGCGTTGGTATTTCACAACGCCAGCCACGGGTGCAGTGATGGTGGTGTGGTCTAAAACACTTTGGCGCTCTTCTAGTCTGTAATAGTTGGTAGAGATGTCCTCAGCAATCTTTGCGGCTTCAGCGCGCGCGTCTTGCAAATATTTATTGCGCACCGCATTGATACGGCCTTGCAGTTCTGTCACTTGCCGCTGCGCACGCATAACTTCAAGTTGACTGGTGTCGCCCGTAGTGAATAGCTTTTTGTTGAGCTCCAACTCATGCTGCGCAGATGCGATAGTTTCAGACAGGTTGTCTAAGTCTTGCGAAAGGCTGCGTTTACGCTGGTTGTAAAAGGCCATCTGCAAAATTTGGAATTGCGGAAAGTCAGCGTAGTCTTTGCCAAAGTAAGGCGTTTTTTGATCGGCCTCTGCTTGGGCGCGGATGAGCGCAATTTCTAAAGAGGCTTGCTTGGCGCGGCTCTCCGTGAAAGATGCATTGGCGCGTTCTTTCTCTAATTCAGCTAAGGGTTGACCACTCACTACGGAGTCACCTTCTTGAACTAGAACGCGAGAGAGTACGCCTCCATCGGCTACTTGAATGATTTGTGTGTGGTCTGCCGGAATCAGCTTGCCCTGCGCACGGACTGCTTGGTCTAGTTCAAAGAAGGAAGCCCAGCCCAAAAAAACGAGCAATAGCAAAAATATGACGTTGGTTGTGGTGAGTAACCAACTTAGACTTGAAATATTAAAAGATTTGATAGTGAAACGCATGGTGTAACTCCTGTATCAAGCTTGGCGTAAGTGGGTGGCGGTGTTGGCTGCTTCGGGCCGTGCGTTGTGCAATTGCCGCAACACATCTTGTTTAGGGCCATCGAGCGCAATTTGGTGGTTGTAGACAACGATGAGGCGATCGACTAAATCGAGCATCTCGGTTTTGTGTGTGACGAGCACCAAGGTGTCTGTGGGTTTGATCGCTTCTTGGAGGGTTTGCGTCATGAGCGCCTCGGTATTGCGATCCATTGACGCAGTCGGTTCGTCTAGTAACCAAATACTGGGGTTACGTAAGACCGTACGCGTGAGGTTGACCAATTGACGTTGGCCACCAGATAAGCCCGTGCCACCTTCATAGATGGTGCGTTGTAAACCGTGTGGGTGCGGTGTGATAACCGCTTGCATCAAACCTGTTTTTCGGGCGGCTTCCAATATGGCTTCGTCACCAGGGTCGACTTGACCCAAGATGAGGTTGTCGCGCAAAGTGCCAGAAAAGAGGCGGCCGTCTTGTTGCACATACCCGATGTGCTGGGCTAACAGAGGCTTGTCGATGTGCGCCAGGTCGAGTCCATCTAACAACACACGGCCCTCTTGTGGTTTGAACATGCCAGATAAGACGCGTAACAAAGTGGTCTTGCCTGAACCTACTGGCCCTAAGATGCCAATTTTTTCGCCAGGCCGAATGGTTAGTTGCGGCACCATCAAGGCGCGGCTTCCTTGATAGTGGCTGGTGATGTTTTCTAAACGGTATTCGCCACGAATGTTTTCTATCGCAATGGGTTGCGATTGACCGTGGTGGTCGTCTTCAAGAGACCACAATTTATCCAAGCTTTGCAATGCAGCTTTGGCATGTGACCACTGCACAATTTGTCCAGGAATGATCGAGACAGCAGACAACACCCTGCCCGACAAAATAGAACAAGCGATCAAAGCACCTTGGCTGATATCGCTGCGCGTGACCAAATAGGCGCCATAGGCCACCATCAACACATACGAAACTTGTTGAAACGATGCAGCGAGGTGTTGCGAATGCTCGCTGATATTGCGCATTTCCAATTCGCTATCTCGTGCGTCATTGGTGGTGCGCATCCAGCGCGTGAGCATGCGCCATCCGCCTTGACCTGCTTTGATGGTTTCAGCGCCTTCGATGGTCTCTACCAACAAACCCGTTTTTAAATTACTTGCGGCCATGGCTTGTTTAGCAATGTTTTCCAGGCGTTTGCGATAAAACAAACCAATGGCTAAGGACACTAAAAAGAAAAATGTTGGAATGAGTGCCAGTGGCCCTGCAATTAAAGCAATGACGCCGGCGAAGAACAGAGCAAACGGGGCGTCCACCATTAGGTTGGTGGTCATCGAGGTCATGAAGCCGCGGATGGTTTCGTAGCCGCGCATTTGTGAAGCCAAGGCACCTACGCTTTGTGGCATTTGGTCTAAGCGCACAGAGAGAAAGCGCAAATACACGGTGCGTGCAAGGCGCTGGTCGACTTGGTCGATCAACTCTTCATACAAATGGCTGCGCACATGTTTGATCAGCCATTCAAAAAAGATAGCAATGAGTACGCCTAAAGTCAGCACCAATAACGTTTGCATGGCAGACGATGGAATCACCCGGTCATACACCTGCATACTGAAAAACGAAATGGCCAGTGCTAAAACGGTGGCAATAAGACTGGCTAAGACTGTTTCGCGAATAATGCGCCGGTGCGACAGTAACTCGTCCAAGATGAGACGAAATACGGGGCTTTTGCTCGCCACATAAGGTTGGCTGAGTTTGAGTGAAATGGCATGGTGGTCGGGCAGTGCATCGTCTGCGCGCTCAACCCAACGACTGGTGTGTTTATCCCACCATTCGCTGATCCATTGGTTTTGGGCGTTTTTGCCGCGTAACAAGCCCCACTCAATACCAAAATAGGGCTCGATACGACACAAAAGAGCTGGAGCGCTGTCAAGTTGCGGTTCTGGTTTCCAGCGTGCAGCCGGCAGGCGAAGTTGCTTGGTGATGTAACGAATTTGCGCCTTGGCATCTTCTGGCGTTTTGTCTTGCGCGGTTTCTACCGCTTCACGCAAGGCAAGACGGTCTAGGTTGTCTGATTGCAACTGCGCTAGTCGGACTAGGCAGGGTAAAAGTTGAACATTCTTCACGTCTTCCATGTTTGTCTCCAGTGATGATTTAGGGGTTATTGACTATGTCTAGGCCGCTCACAAAGAGCGCTAGTCGCCAAGACACTGCAATGTGGTTGGCTTTGACGTCTGTGAGTTGTGCTTGCGCTTGTGAAAGTTCGCGTGCGGCGTTGAGCACTTCGGTCCAGCTTTTACGGCCCGCTAGAAATTGGCGGTCGTGTGACTGCATGACTTGCTCTTGCGATGTCAACGCAGACTCAAGCGCTTGGGTTTGTTCTACCAGTCTTGCGGCTTGTGCGTAATCAGTGAGGACTTGCTCGCTAATAGACAAGGTTTGCGATTGCACCTCTTCTTTTGCGGCAAGGCTTCTGGCTTGGGCGGCTTTGACATTACTTAAAACCGATAAGCCTGCACCGAGTTGGGTGCTGAGCCCAACAAAAATACGATCTTGAAATGTGTTGCTGGTTGGCGTTGAAAAAGCCCCGTACTGACGTTCTGCGCGCACATACACATCCGGAAGTAGTGCGGAGCGGTTTTCTTCCACGATGGCTTCTTGGATTTGAGATTGCGCTCGTGATTTTTTGATGGCGGGGTGGATTACCAATGCAGTTTCCAAGGCACGGTCTTGCGAAATTGGTAAATTCAGTGGCGCTGACAAATTAGCCAGTAACTCACCTAAATTGACAGGCTGACCAATAAGTTGTTTCAGCCGAACGGCGTAACTCTCCACCCGCGCGCGGGCTGCACTGAGGTCTGACTTGACAGAGTCCAGTCTGGTTTGGGCGAGTTGCAAGTCAGCGTCTGATTGCGCGCCTAAATCCATGCGGCGTTGCACTTGTTCACGCAGTTTTTGGTGGGTGGCCAGACTTTGTTCTGTTGATTGCATGCGCCAATGGGAAGCGAGTAAGTCGGCGTAGGCTTGAGCGACTTTCAAACTGATTTGCAAACTGGTTTCGTTCAGGTCTGCGGTTTCGTAAGCAAGCGTGGCTTGTGCTTTTTCTTTGCCAGCAGTTAAACGGCCATTGGTCCAAAGCGGTTGCTGAAGTCGAACGGTGGTGACGGTTTTGTCGCCGCTGTAGAAAAGGTCACCATTAGCGGCTTTGACGCGCTCAGTGCTGATGGCTGGGGTTGGGAAATATTGCCATTTGGCGGTTTCTATGCCGATTTCTGCGGCTTGCATCTGCGCCCTTTGTGAAGCGATGCTGGGATGGCTGATCAATGCCAAATTCATCAGTTTTGGCAAAGATTGAGCAAAACTATCAAAAGTAGCAAAAGAAAGTTGTATTCCAGCTAGCGCTAGCGTCCATAATCTCCAATTTGATTTGGTAGCTCCAATGACCGATAAAAGTTTCATTTTAATCTCCTATTTAAATCAATAGTATCAATTTTTGTTGATTTTGGCAGTTTACCAAATAATACTTGAGTATTACTAAAGGTTAATTATGAGTACTTTTAGATATTTAGCGAGGAAGGTTGCGGCAAACGGTCGCAGATTGGCGTTTAGCCAAGTGGGCGAGGCCAATAGTCCGCGGGTATTACTGTGTTTGCCGGGCCTTTTAGAAACCCGCACCACCTTTGACCCCTTACTTCATGCGGCAAGCGATACCCACGGCTTGCGGGTCATAAGCCTCGACCTTTGCGGACGTGGCGACTCAGACTCGTTGCCTAGTGACAGTGGCTATTGCATGTCTTTGTACTTATCTGACGTCGAAGCATTTATTCGCCAAGAGATTTTTGGCCATGGCTTGCCTAGACCACGCTTAGACGTTCTGGGAACCAGCATGGGCGGGATCATGGGGGTGTATCTAGCTGGCAAGGCAGAAAACAATGTGTCAGGTTTGTGTTTGAACGACATCGGCCTGAACCTGACATGGATGTCGATTTATGGCTTGTATGAAGGCATGAAGACAGCAGGGCACTTGGAGACATTAGCTTCCCGTTTGGGTGTGACTGAGGGTGCTGTGCGAGATGTGCAGTCGCCACATCACTTCGACCTGCCCCACCACAAAGATTGGAAAGGCATGAAGTTTGGCCATGTGTTGAATAACTTCAAAGGCTCTGTGTCTTTGGTATACGGGGGCGAATCAGGGGTGTGTTTGCCACAACAAGTGCAAGAGTTGCAAGCCAAATTTCCTCATCTAGCTGAGATGCGCGTTGATGGTGCTGCGCATCCTGTGCCTTTTACGCAAGCTGTGTGTGCGTTTGTGCTTCGAGGATTGAAATTGCCGCAACTGAAAGTTAAAACTAAACCGCCTGAAATATTGCCGGTTAAGGACACCCGAGTTCAAGCGCCATTGCCTTTAGAGGAAACCTTATCAATCGGCCCTTTACAAGCTGTTTCGCAGGAGACGCATTTGACGCATCTGAAGAGCGCTCCAGTAGCGCATTTCGATCAAAAAATGGAAGTGGTAATACCTGAAGAAAAATTTGTCCCAGCTAGTCAAGCCGAAGTTATTGAAGGCAATACCTTGCGAAGCAAATTTACTAAATGGCTCGCAAGTTTTAAATAAAGACTTATTGAATTTTGAAAGTATTCGCGTACTTTATAAATTTACTTTTGTCCGAAGTCGCCATAACGAAGTAACTTCTGCGGCACGCGCAGTATGTAAAGGATCTTCTGTGTCTGCAGTTTTGCCATGACGTGGCTTAATATCTTTGCGCTCTAACACCTCTAGGCCACCATCTTCTATCCAATGCAATAAAGTTTCTCGCGAGCGAAGCCCCAGATGCTCGGCTAAGTCCGACAAAATCAACCAACCCTCACCCTCAGGCGTGAGATGGGCTCGCAAGCTTGATAAGAACCCTTTCAGCATCTTGCTGTCTTCGTCGTAGACCGCATGCTCAATGGGTGATGTGGGTCTTGCTGGTACCCATGGCGGGTTGCACACAACCAATGGCGCAAGGCCTGGCGGAAATAAATCTATGTCGAGTAATTCAACTTTTGGCAATACGCCGAGTCGTTCAAGGTTTTCTCTTGCGCATGCAAGTGCACGTGGGTCTTGCTCAGTTGCTATGACGCGCTGAACGCCGCGTTTTACTAGTAATGCAGACAGCACGCCCGTTCCAACACCGATATCGAAAGCCAATGCCTTGTCGCGAATCGGCATGTTGGCAACTAGGTCGATATATTCACCGCGCACAGGAGAGAAAACGCCATAGTGAGGAAAGATACGGTTATTTGGTGGTTTACCTAATGCAGTAATTTCCACGCCTTTTTTGTGCCACTCGTAAGCACCTACCAAACCTAATAATTCGCGCAACGACACCATACTGGGATCACCAGACGGCGGCCCCCATGCATGCAAACATGCATCTTGCATATCGGGTGCGCGGCGCAATGGAATTTGGTAATGAGCGTCTAAAGGAATGAGTAACAAGCCAAGAACGCGCGCACGTTGACCCAGCGCTTGTCGGTGCAAATGAAATGTTTGCGCCGTATCTTTAGGCTTCTCTGCAGACTTATCAATTAATGGATTAGTACTTTGATGTGACGTAGATTTTTTGTTTGATTTTTTTTGAGTGCGCCGAGCAAGGGCTTGGAGAAGTTGCCGTGCGTTGTGGAAATCGCCTTGCCATAACACTGCGGTGCCTTCACACATCAATCTATAAGCGACATCTGCAGATAAAGTGTCGTCACCATAAACGACGCGTTTAGGTGCTGGTGCGCCGCTTTCACAACGCCACTGGGGTAAATTAGGTGGCGACAGCATGGGGGCATCATAACGATGCAGCCCATGATGTGGCGATATCAATACCGACTGGTTAATGGCTATTCAAGGTGTCTGGATACGAACCCCGTAAATATGGGGGATGCCAGAATCCCAAAAACCTAATACAGATGTATCGGGGATGTCCTCGGATTTAGCTACCCCTCTGAGAGAATAATTGAAGTCAACTGCGTAATGAAAAAAAGTAACTTTCGTAGAAGTTGTTGGTGTACTTCCATTGACGGGTTCTACTCTGACCGAACCTACCTTGGCTGTAATCTTGTACCAGTTGTTCCACTTGCCGTAATTAAAACTAGCGCATCTTGCCTGACCTTCGTAATTGACATAGGGATAAAAACAAACTTTGCCTTGAGTTGCTATTGCTGGATTGGGTGTCGGATTGGGGGAAGGTGGAATTGGATCCGGTGGTTCCGTCACACCCATTAATTTGTAGCCGCTAGAGACCAAGCGTAAAGTTGGTCTGGCGATGCCATTGATGGCAACGGTTTTTGAACTCCCTCCACTTGCAGATGTCAGCGCACTTTCAATGTCTGCCAAATTGGCTGATGGCTTCAAACTCTTCAAAGCCGCAACACCGCCAGACACCATTGCGGTAGCTTGCGAAGTTCCTGCCATGGTGTTCCAGCAATCAAAGTTATTTCCATCTGAGCACAAGGTAGGCAGTGCGTATTCGCCCCCTGTGGTAAAGAGTTTCACTTGGCTGCTGAAGTTGGAATAGCTCGCAACAGTAAGCCCATCAAGTTGTGTAGCTGCTACGCTAAACGCATTACTCGCGCAAGCTGGAAAAGATATCGCGGTTTTATTGCCACTGTTTCCAGCTGCCACTATAGGCAGAACACCATGCGTGCGTAATTTTTCAAATACATTTTTGAACAGCCCGCCCACATATTCGCTATCGCAGTTTTTGGAGTAAGTGCCACCACCTACGCTTAGGTTGGCTGCGACGATAGGAGGCTGGCCTTTACTTTTCCGCCGCTCTGCTTCAGTTGCAACCCACTCCAGTGCTGCTAGCAAATCACCTGTAGAAGCAGATAAAGCGTTACCGGTTTTATTGAAAACTTGTATTGGAAGAATTTGTGCCTGCGGCGCTATCCCGCCTTTTACTGAAACGTTGGCCGTACTTGTAGATGCGCTTATTACGCCCATAGCAGCAGCGCTTGCCATAGCGGTGCCATGTGCACAACCCGCACTGATACCAAGTTGCTTGGAACTCCAAACAGGGCTTCCAGAGTTGGATGCATCTGCACAACTGCGCGCCACTCTTTTATTAGGGTCTGTATTTTCAAAAGGTTCAATCATCTCGTTTTTTCCGTTGGAACAAAAGCTTGCCCCGCCATTACTCGCCGTCGAAAAACAAGCACCCGGTATTACTTTTGCGCTTCCCAACGCAGGGTGTTTCTCCTCAACACCGGTATCAAGGATGGCAATGACCACTCCGTTTCCATCAACCGTTTTGGGACTTCCAGAACCCATAGTGGTTGTATTGACTTGTCTAGACGCGGTGCTGTTGAAAGAAAAGTCCATCGCATTATTCAGGCTGTTGAATGCAGTGGAAGAAGGGACGGTAACCGCATGATGGTCAAGCGGTATATCTGGATACACCCCCTTGACAAGCGGTAACGATTTCAGAAAGTTCAATTGACAAGCGGTGAGGTCCAACCTAACCACTGCGTCCGTGTTGAATTTGTGCGCGTTTTCAAGTTGTTGCGTAAAACCTGTGAGATCGCAGGGAGCCGAAGTGCTAATACCCAAAAGCACCTTGGGTTTGGTGGCGGCTTCTAGGTCAGTGAGAAATTGGTTTTGTAGTTGTTCGCGTGATGCATCTGATACCACCTGCGCACCCGTGGTTGGCGTATTTACGCTTCCAAGTTGGACAAATACAGAACTTGTATCGGTGTCGTTATCAGGCTGAACTTCTGCGATTTGCGTTGCAACCAGCGTGTTGGGACTCCCTCCCATTGACAAGCCATCTCCACCCCCTCCACCACACGCTGAAAACAACATTGCGGCTAACAAACTGGCAAAACCAACAAAACCAAACCTGAAGAAGCGATTAATATGTTTTAAAAGAAGAGACATAAAGCAACCTTTAGTACAAATAAAAGCTGTTTATAAATTTTTTAATAAATAATTGGGTTGATAGTCACTCACTAAATTTTTGAGTTGCACTTACAAAATAGTTGAACCAAATGCCATTGACACCAACCCACACGAGGCGAATACGCAGAGCCGTCACAAGCCATAAGGCTGTTACTTCACTGCTAGGATGCGCCCCATGAATGCCAAAGACAACTTTCACGGCACGCCGGTTTCAGTCAAGATCCGCGAACGAATTGCCGCTGCGCGCAAGCGCTTCCACTCCAACGACAACATTGCAGATTTCATCCAACCTGGCGAGCTAGAGGCTTTGCTAGACGAGGTCGAAGTCAAGATGAAGGGCGTGCTCGAGAGCCTGGTCATAGACACCGAAAACGACCACAACACGGGGGACACTGCTCGCAGAGTTGCCAAGATGTACCTCACCGAGGTCTTCAAAGGCCGCTATCACAAAGCCCCAGCAATAACAGAGTTTCCAAATGCCGAGCACTTAAACGAGCTGATGATCGTGGGCCCCATCACGGTGCGTAGCGCGTGCAGCCACCACTTCTGTCCAGTGATTGGAAAAATTTGGATTGGCGTTTTACCGAACGAGCGCACCAACGTCATTGGCCTTTCCAAGTACGCCCGCTTAGCCGAGTGGGTCATGGGACGCCCGCAAATTCAAGAAGAGGCGGTGGTTCAACTCGCTGACCTGATTCAGCAAAAGACCCAGCCCGATGGCCTCGCCATCGTGATGGAGGCCAGCCACTTTTGCATGTCGTGGCGTGGTGTCAAGGACATGGACAGCAAGATGATCAACTCGGTCATGCGCGGCGCTTTCTTAAAAGACCCGAACTTGCGCCGCGAGTTCTTGTCTCTGATTCCCAAAAAGGATTGATGCCATGCTGGTACGTTTGTTATATGTGAGCCGATCAGTCAATCCTGACTCCAATGAGGCCACTGAATCTATTCTGAGCAGTGCGCGCGAGCACAACCACCAAAACGGCATAACGGGCGTGCTTTGTTATGGCGGCGGTATTTATTTGCAGGCTATTGAGGGTGGACGCAACCAAGTCAATGCGCTCTACAGCGTCATCGTCAAAGACCCACGCCATAAAGACGTGGTCATGCTTGACTACCAAGAAATCTCAGAGCGGCGTTTTGGTGGCTGGACAATGGGTCAAGTGCGTTTAGACAAACTAAATCCCTCTATCGTGTTGAAGTACTCAGAGACCGCCGATCTTGACCCTTACTCGGTCTCAGGCGTCGTGTCTTTTGCACTGCTTGAAGAGTTGATGGCGACAGCCTCGATCATCGGCCGCGCTTAATTCGCGGCGAGCACATCCATGCTCGTGGGTTGTGATTTCAGTAGCAGCCCTTCTAAACGTAAACCCATAGTTATTGCTCTTGGCTCTTTGAAGCAGGGCAGGGTTCAGTTACAAGAACTCTTGCGATTTGAAACCTTAGACGCTTGGGCCCAGTGGCTTGCACAGCCAATAGAGTGGGTCGGTGGTTTTGATTTGCCTTTTGGCTTGCCGCGGGAGTTGGTGGAGACTCTCAAGTGGCCTACCGACTGGTTAACGTGTATGGGGCACTATGCTTCTTTGTCGCGCGATGACATACGCCAGCAATTCAAAGCCTTTTGTAACGCACGGCCCGTGGGCCATAAATTTGCCCACCGTCAAACCGATGGGCCTGCAGGCTCGAGTCCCTCTATGAAGTGGGTGAATCCACCCGTGGCTTTCATGATGCATGCAGGGGTTCCTCGGCTTATTGCAGCGGGGGTGACGTTGCCTGGGATGTATGCGCCGCCGCCGGTCACCTCTGGTTTTAAACGTATTGGTTTAGAGGCCTATCCGGGTTTGTTGGCACGCGAGTTGATTGGTAACCAGAGTTATAAAAGTGACGATAAGGCCAAGCAAACGCCTGAGCGATTGATTGCGCGTAAGCAACTGCTCCAGGCTTTGGAGGTGGGGCAGACGCGTTTGGGTTTGCGACTCAAACTCACCCATGCGCAGCACGATAGTTTGGTGGCAGATGCTTCGGGGGATTGTTTGGATGCTGTCTTGTGTATGGTTCAGGCGGCTTGGGCTTTTGAGCGGCACCTTGGTGGTCATGGTTGTTATGGGTTGCCTTTGTTTGACTCTTTGGAGGGGTGGATTGTTTCTGCTTGATTTTGTTTAGGTTTGATTTGGTTTGAGTTGGAGATGGGGTTGGGTTGGCGGAAGATGCGAGTAAGGGGGTGCATAGACCGCTCCGAGCTTCGCTCTTTATGTCGCGGTCTATGCACCCCCTCACCCGCATCTTTTGGAGGCGTATCTACTGGGACTCATCTAATTTGTTATTTGAAGTCACATTGCTATTTTTTCTGCATGCTAATTTCTTGTATGCGATGCTTGTCTCTGTTTATTTACCGTTTCATATTTGCTTATTTTTGGTTGCATGCATCTACTTGTTTTGCATGGCAAGGCGTTGTGACACACGTTAGTGACGGCGACACGCTTTGGGTGCAACCGTTCTCACGCCATAGGGTAGTCAAGGTACGCATTCTGGGTATTGATGCGCCAGAAATTTGCCAAGTGTGGGGCGAACAATCTTTGCGCGCTTTGCAGTTTGTAACTATGGGGCGTGAAG
>JBAXNJ010000001.1:0-26537 GCA_037133815.1 Betaproteobacteria bacterium | reverse complement strand
CGCGCCATGTCCTGCGCGGTCGATGATTTTTGTCCTGGCATGGCCATTGCAATATTGGCGACAGTTTGAAGCGCTTCAGGCTCGGATAAATCCACGCCATCAGCTTTGGCTACGGCGATAACTTCTTTCACAACAGTCGCTTGTGTGGCGCGGATAGAGTCGAGCAGCGCAAGGTTGCCATAGGACAGTTGAGATAGACCCGAAATGGCATTGAATGCGCAATTGACCATGAGCTTGGACCATAGCTCCACCATCACGTTATCGGAAATACGAACACCAACCTGCGCGCTTGCAAAAAGTTCAACTATGTCCGCCAAGGTTTGATGGGGATGATTCAACCTAGGCGGCGACATAGTTCCGATAACAAGATCGCCTCTGCCATGGTGCTTAACATAACCTGGTGCAGTGATTTCAGTCGCAACATACACCACTGCGGGTATCACTGCATTTTTTATATGGCGTGATATCAGCATGGAATTTTCGACGCCGTTTTGTAGGCTGACCACTACCGCTTGCGGTAAGAGGTGGGCTGCAATGTCTTGGGCGACGACCTCGCTGTCGGTTGATTTCACGCAGAACAAGATTAAGTCAGCATCTTTTGCCGCTAATACTTTTGTGTTGGTCTCAAGACGGATGTTCTCAATGCTAGAAGAGTTAGCCAAATCGAGTTGCAGACCATGGTTGGCTATTGCCTGCATATGCGCTTCTCTACCAATCAAAGTGACCTTATGGCCTGCACGCGCAAGCATTGCGCCATAAAAACTGCCTACTGCGCCTGCACCAACGACGACGACATGTTTGAAGTGGGTGTTCAGATAAATTCCTTGGTTACTGTATTTGAACGATTCTAATTACCAGCATAAATACATGCCCAACCATAATTACCCTCTTACGTTTCTCTTGTGTTTCCAGTAAAACATCTACATACGCATTCATTATTTTTGAGGGGTTAAAAATTTATGTATAACAACGTATCACAAGAAGCCGCTAAAACCATTTGGACCCATTGGCAAAACAACACCAGGTTAGACGCGTTGCCAACCGACCTCAGACCTGCAAATCGCGAGGAAGGGTATGCCGTTCAAGCGATGCTGCCCGCAGTTGCATCGCGCACGGTCTTGGGTTGGAAAATCGCTGCAACCAGTGCGGTGGGTCAAGCGCATATCAACGTCAGTGGTCCTATGGCAGGACGAATTTTGTCTGGCCAAGTTCTGCTAGAAGGAGACGAAGTTCCTTCGCTAGGCAACTGGATGCGTGTGGCCGAACCTGAGATTGCCTTTGTGATGCAATCTGATCTCAACCCTCGCGTCGGTGCCTATTCACTGGAAGAAGTGATGCAAGCGGTTGGCACATTACACCCTTCGCTTGAGATACCCAATTCGCGGTTTACCGTTTTCACCGCTGTCGGAGAGGCGCAATTGGCGGCAGACAATGCCTGCGCCCATCAATTTATCTTAGGGCCCAAGGCGCCAGAGTCTTGGCGCGACATAGATCTCAGCAAACATGCTGTCCATGCGCAAGTCACTGCTTCAAATGGTGCAATATGGAAGCGAGAAGGCACAGGTGCAGCAGTTCTAGGCGATCCTCGCATCGCACTTACTTGGCTAGTCAATGAGCTCACGTCGCAAGGTGTCAGTTTGCACGCGGGTCAATTCGTCACTACTGGAACCTGCATGACGCCATTGGAGTTGAGTTCGGGCGACACAGTAGATGCGGATTTTGGAGTGCTGGGACGTGTGGGGTTAAGGTTTAGGTAATGACGGTGCGTTGCGTTTCGCAGATTTAATTTACTTGCTAGCCATCAACGCATCATCAAAAATCGCTACCGCGCGCGTCCACCCCGCAGATGCGCCACGAATTTTGTGTGGAAAGCAGCTGATATAAAAGCCAGTGGGTGGCAAGCTTTCTAGGTTGTGCATTTTTTCTATGTGGCAGTAACCAATATCGCGTCCTGCTTTGTGGCCTTCCCAAATAAGCGAAGCGTCTTGTGATGCGCCGTATTTCTGCGCGGTATGAACAAACGGCGCATCCCAGCTCCAAGCATCAGTGCCAGTAAGCCGCACACCACGTTCTAATAAATACATGGTGGCTTCGTACCCCATGCCGCATCCACTCGAGACGTAGTCATTCGAGCCATAGCGTGAACCAGCGCGTGTGTTGATCACCACAATTTCTAAGGGACTCAAGGCGTGTTGAATTCTTGCTAATTCGGCTTCGACGTCTTCTGCGGTGACGACATAGCCATCTGCAAAATGGCGAAAATCTAATTTGATACCAGGCTGAAAGCACCATTCCAGCGGAACGTCATGGATGGCGATAGCAGGTTTTTTTTCGCCCAGCGCTTTGTCCATCGTGGAGTGAAAGTGATAGGGCGCATCGAGGTGCGTACCGTTATGGGTAGACAGGTGTACGAATTCAACGGCCCAACCTTCTCCGTCGGGCAAGTCTTCTTTTTTGAGACCGGGAAAAAAAGGTTCTATTTGCGAGAAAGTATTGTCATGCGTGAAGTATTCAATCTTGGGTGCAAAGGCGGGCGGGTCACTGATGACGTCGTTTTCTAAGAATATAGACAGATCTACAAATTTACGCGTCATAAATTACTCCTTTGATATGTGCTGAGGGACCTTATTTCAAGGCCTATCAATCAACTTTGGCACCGGATGCTGCTATCAACTTTAACCACATGGGGGCCTCTCGTTGATTGGACGCTCTGAACTCCGCTGGGGATGCGTTGGGGGCAGGGTCCATACCTTGCGTCGCTAATTTTTCACGAATGTCGTTACGTTTGAGTACTTTGGCAGCGGCATCAAAAATACGTTTGACATCTTCTGCGGGCATATTCGCGGGCGCATAGAGGCCAAATGAAAAACTGATGTTGTAGTCAGCTAACCCCGACTCTTTCATGCCTGCAATCCCAGATATGGCGGCAGAACGTTCTTGGGTCGTAATGGCTAAGGATCGAATGCGCCCTGCTCTGACTTGTGGCAATACGACGGGGGAAGTTCCGTAAATCACTTGGGTATCGCCTGCAATCAATGACTGCACCGCTGGAGCACCGCCTCTAAAAGGTATGTGTACTACATCGACCTCCGCTACGCTGTTAAACAAAATGCCCGCCAGATGCGGGGATGAGCCATTTCCGCTGGAAGCAAAGTTAAGTTTTCCTGGGTTCTTTTTTGCATATGAAATTAATTCGGCGATGTTAGTAACAGGAAGGCTGTTGTTTACAGCAATCACCATCGGGCCATTACCAAGCAAAGTAATAGGTTGTAAATCACGTTCGATATCGAAGGCAAGTTTCTTGTATAAAGCTTTGTTGATGTAGGGATTACTAGCTACGAGTAGCGTCATACCATCGGTAGATTTAACAACCATTTCAGTCGCTAAATTTCCAGCCGCGCCAGGACGGTTATCAATCAATCCGGTCATTCCAAGCTCGCTAGAGATTGCCTCCCCCATTGTTCTTGTGACAAAGTCCCCCGATCCGCCAGGAGGGTACCCAACAACAAAACGTAATGTTTTGTTGGAGGACTGCGATTGTGCATAAGCCATATTGTCTAAAGAAATTGCACCCAAGGCCAAGCAACTCGACAGTAACCAGCTCAGAAGATGATGTGTGTTCATATGATCCCTTTCTTATCAGCGACCTTGGAAATCAGGCGTACGTTTTTCTACAAAAGCTTTTCTACCTTCTTTGTAATCTTCACTTGCAAAACAATCCTCAACCATTTCGCGAACAAGTTGGAGGTTGCGATCAGCAGGATTTTTGCGTAATTCCAGCAAGGAGCGCTTGGTGGCGGCTAGTGTCAGGGGAGCGTTCTCGCAGACTTGGGTGATATACGCTGCGATGGTGGTTTCAAACGTCTCTGTGGAAACTACTTGCTTTACTAAACCTATGTGGTGCGCATCTTCTCCGTTAAAAATACGAGCGCTAAAAAATAAATCTGCGGTATGCGCCATGCCCACGACCTCGGTGAATCGTTTGACACCATCAAAGCCATAACCTAAGCCCAAGCGTCCGGCTGGCATGCGAAAGCGTGCATCGGAGGCACAAATACGAACATCACAGTTCAGTGCTAAGCCAAGTCCGCCACCCATACAAATACCACGAATTTTTGCCAATGTTGGTTTGGGGCAATCAAGTACACAACTGTAGGCGGCCTCGGTGGCACGGTTATAAGCTTCTGCTGCATCTCCCCCGTTACGCTGTTTGTCGAATTGTGAAATATCTGCACCAGAGACAAAGGCTTTTTCACCTCCACCTGTTAGGACGATAAGACGAATGGAGGGGTCGTCCACGCAGTCTTGCATTAGTTTGGGAAGAGCCAGCCACATGTCGTAGTTCATAGCATTGAATTTGGACGGGTTGTTGAAGATGACGGTCCCAACATGACCTTGTTTTTTTAACTCTAGGGTGCCTGTAGGTAGGGTGGCGTTATCGTTCATAGTCATATCACTTTCTTTTGAGCAAATTCTTCAATTTGTTGCGGGCTATAGCCAAGTTCTGTCAAGATCTCACTATTGTGTTCACCCAATTCAGATTGGGTTGTCTTCACTTCAGATGGCGTGCGTGACAGCGAAACTGGTTGGTTGAGCACGCGTATGGCACCTCGTCTGGGATGTTGCAAAGTAGTTGACACTTTGAGGTGCTCGACCTGAGGGTCCTCGAATACCTGTTTCATGTCGTAGATCGGGCCACACGGCACACCAGCATCGTTGAGCAAGGTGACCCATTCTGCAGTGGATCGTTTTGCAAACGCGCTATTCAATTCATTATTTAAAAAAGCACGGTCTGTGAGTCGGCCAGGATTCGTTTGGTAGCGAGGTTCATCCCGCAAATCGACCCTTCCTACTATCTCGCATAGTGAACGGTACTGGTTTGTGCCCGATGCACCAATATTGAAATAACCATCTGAGGATTGAAAAGTTCCCATAGGCGTTGCAAATGGGTGATCATTCCCGGCTTGAGGAGGAATGTCGCCATCTATCAGGTAGCGCGCGGCTTGGAAATCACACAGTGCAATCATGGACTGCAACAGACTCGATTGCACCCATTGTCCGCGACCTGAATGTTCGCGCTCTAACAAAGCTACCAAAACCCCAACCGCCGCATAAACACCTGCACCAGAATCTGCTACCGCAATTCCAGCTCGCACAGGCCCTTGACCCGGCAACCCAGTAACGGACATCAGGCCTCCCATACCTTGCGCAATTTGATCAAATCCAGGGCGCGTTCGATAAGGACCATCTTGACCAAAGCCAGAAATGCTTGCCAAGATGATGCGTGAATTGATACCCCTGAGTGTGGCGTAATCGAGTCCAAGGCGTTCCTTGACGTCAGGACGATAGTTTTCAACCACTACGTCTGCATCGCTTACTAGCTTATGGAATATTTCGCGTGCTTGTGGGTCTTTTAGATTGAGCGTGAGTGAGCGTTTATTGCGATGTAAGTTCAGCATGTCATAGGTGTCACGCCCACCAAGTGCACCTTCATTCGGGTCAAGACCTGCAGGAGACTCAATTCGGATGACATCTGCACCGAAGTCAGCCAACACCCTGACGCAGGTGGGCCCCGAACGGATACGTGTGAGGTCTAGTACTTTAAAACGGCCTAGTGCGGTTGCGTTGGCTTTATCTGCCATGTTGTCCCTTCATTATTTTTGAGGCATTCTAGGAAAACCAATAGGATCTCAAGTCTTTTTTAATGTTCTTCCGAACAAATCAAACATTCTCTCCCAATGTCTTTCCGCCCCATGCTTTTCATAGACAGCACGCTGAGGGAATACAAAACCGTGTTCCGCTTTAGGAAACCATTCGATGCGGTGTTTGTTTTTTGCATCCATTAGGGCTTGCTCAAGTTGGCGTATGTCCTCGGGTGGTGCCCATTTGTCAATTTCAGCGCAAGCGAAATAACTTTCGCAACGGATTTTGGATGGCATGCGATGCGGTGAATCTGCACCATCGGTCACCATATTGGCGCCATGGATAGACGCAATGCTTTGGAAGCGATCGGGGAAATCCGCTGCTGCCCACATCACGAACGGGCCACTCATGCAATAGCCAACAGCGCCGATTCTTTTGGCATCTGCGTGGGGGTTTTGATCCACATACGACAGCATGGTTTGTGTGTCGGTATGGCTGGTATGTGCGTTCAAAGAATGCATGTGCTCGAACATCACTTCAAGTTGTTCAGGCGTGCGTTCTTTGAGGTAATAGTCTCGTGTGCGTCGGTAGTAAAGATTGGGCAACACGACAAAGTAGCCGACAGTGGCAAAGCGCCTTGCCATGTCGTGCAACTCTTCGCGTTTACCGGGTGCATCCATATAAAAGAAGATGACGGGGAAGGGGCCGTTTTCTTCGGGGTAGACCACGAAGGTGTTCATCAACCCGTCGGCGGTTTGGATGTCTATGTGGTGTTCGATCATGTGTGTCTCCTTGTTATGGTTTTAGCGCATTGCCATAAAAACCTTGCAATACTGTATATAAAAACAGTATTATAGGATTTATGCCAATTTCATCAAATCTATTAAACCACCCTCGACAGGTTCTCTCAACTCCGCTTCATTTAGACGTTTGCGCTTGGAAAGTCCCCGCCGGCTTCCCTTCGCCTGCAGCAGACCACACCCAGGAACGGGTGGACCTCAATAAAGAACTCATCCGCAACAAAGACGCGACCTATCTTTTTCGGGTGAAGGGTGACTCTATGACGGGGGCGGGCATCTATGAGGGCGACACCTTGGTGGTAGACCGTAGCGTGACGCCCAAGCACAACCACATCGTGCTCGCTTTACTGAACAATGAATTTACCGTCAAACGTTTGTACCGACGTGGTGGCGTCGTCAAGTTGGTGGCCGAGAACAATATTTATCCCATTCGACTCATCAAAGAAGAGGATGACTTTGTGGTCTGGGGTGTCGTTACCTTCAATCTGCACAAGCTGTGTTAGCCGTATGCCTGCGCAG
This sequence comes from Betaproteobacteria bacterium, assembly GCA_037133815.1. Taxonomy (GTDB): domain Bacteria; phylum Pseudomonadota; class Gammaproteobacteria; order Burkholderiales; family Burkholderiaceae_C; genus Limnohabitans. Next base: position 19,575 of record JBAXNJ010000001.1, on the reverse strand, counting down.
ATTCAGCAATTGGCATTGGTCGACTGCAATAACTTTTACGTCAGTTGCGAAAGAGTCTTTCGTCCAGATTTGAAAGACGTGCCTGTTGTAGTGCTATCGAATAACGATGGATGCGTCGTCTCCCGCTCGAACGAATCGAAAGCGATGGGCATCAAGATGGGGCAACCGTGGTTTGAATGCAAAGCGTTAGCTGTGGAACACGGCATCTTGGCTTTGAGTTCGAACTATGCGCTCTACGCTGATATGTCCAACAGGGTGATGGCGATTTTGAGTGCGTATTCGCCAAGGCATGAGGTCTATTCCATCGATGAATGTTTTGTCGATCTTACGGGCACACCATGCCTCAAAGAGACAAGCTACCAAATGCGCGACCGTGTTATCGCGTGGACTGGTATTCCTGTTTGTGTAGGCATCGGGCCGACCAAAACCCTGGCCAAATTGGCCAACCATATTGCCAAGAAGCACCCTCGCTCGAAAGGTGTTTTTAATTACAACGATCTCACACCAACCCAGCAAGACAATTTGCTCAGCCGCATTGCGGTAGGCGAGGTGTGGGGGGTAGGGCGCAAGCTCACGGTGCGCTTAGCGGAGCATGGCATTCACACGGTACAAGATTTACGCGTGGCGCATTTGCCCACATTGCGCGCCGCCTTTGGCGTAGTGATGGAAAAGACGCAACGTGAATTACAAGGCATTGCATGCATCGATCTAGAAGACGTAACACCTGCTAAAAAGCAAATCATTGCGAGCCGTTCATTTGGACAATCCGTGCACGATGTCGACGTGTTGAAAGACGCGATGAGCACGTTTGTTGCCAATGCTTGTGCCAAGCTCAGAGCACAAGAGTCGCACGCGTCGGTGATCCAAGTGTTTTTACAAACCAACCGGTTTCGCCGTGACCAAGCGCAATACATGCCTTCTTTGTCAGTGCCTCTGCCGCAACCTACCAACGACAGCTTGGTTGTGAACCGATGGGCCGACTATTTGGTGGGGCGTATGTTCAAGCCAGACTATGCCTATAAGAAAGCGGGAATCATGTTGAGTGAAATTACGCCCATCACGCATCTGCAAAGTGATTGGCTAGAACCGCGCCAAGCGCCTTCAGCAAATCTGATGACAGCAGTGGACGCTTTGAACAAGCGTTTTGGGCGCGGCTTTGTGAAGATCTCCACCCAAGGTGCTTTTAGCCAGTGGCAGATGCGACAAGAGAGAAAGTCACCTAACTACACCACCGATTGGGCCTCTTTGCCCTTGGTGGCTTAACTTACATGATCGACAAACCACCATCGACCATCAGGGATGTCCCCGTGATGAAGGAAGCCTCGTCCGAGGCGAGCCAAAGAATAGGGGCAGCGATTTCTTCAGGCGAAGCCCATCGACCTAAGAGCGACGTAGTTTGTCTTTCGCTCTTGAGTTTTTCAATATCTTTGCCCGCCGCAGTGGCCTTGTTGATATGAAAGTCTGTCAAGGTAGATCCTGGGCATACGGCGTTCACACGCACACCATGCGCAGCTTCTTCAAATGCCAAGGTGCGCGTCATCGCTAATTGCGCGGCTTTAGTGGCGTCGTAGAGACCCATGCCTTTGCGTCCCGTGACGGCATAGCAAGACGCAACATTCACAACGCTGCCTTTTCCGCTCGAGCGCAATGCGGGCAAAGCAGCTTTAGCGTAATTGGCGCAACCAATCAGATTCACACCCACCATGGCTTGCCATTCGGCTGATGTGGCGTTAGCCAGAGCCGAGTAATTACGCATCGATGCGTTATTGACCAATATGTCTAGCTTGCCCCAAGCTTGCAGTGTTTTTTCAACGGCAGCCAATGCTTCAGCCTCATGCGATACATCTGCGGTGTGTACAAGGAGGCGAGCGTTCGGGACGACTAGTTTGATGGCTTCGAGCGTACGGCTCAAAGCAGCAGGATCTGCGTCTACCAAGAAGACCGCTGCACCTTCACGACAAAACAAAAGCGCTGTAGCAGCACCGATACCCGCACCCGCGCCTGTGATGATGGCGGTTTTGTCGAGAAGTCGCATAAAGGCTTAATCTGCTTTGGCGCCCGTGAGTTTGATCACTTTGCCCCAACGTGGAATCTCAGAAACAATCCAATTGCGGAATTGTTCTGGCGTTCCGGCAATGATTTCAAACTCCATAGATTCCAATTTCTCTTTGACTTCTGCGGACCGCAGTATCTTCACGAGTTCTTTGTTGTAGCGATCGATGATGGGTTTCGGTGTTCCAGCGGTTGTTAAAAAACCAATCCAAGAGGTTGCTAAAAAGTCTGGATAGCCGGACTCAATTAATGTGGGGATGCTGGGCGTGCTCGCGAATCTTTTTTGGCCCGATGTGGCAATTAAGCGAAGACGGCCTTCCTTTAAAAACTGTTGGACGTTGCCCGGCACTAGAAATGCCGCGTCCACATTGCCAGCGATCAAGTCTGTCACAGCAGGGCCGGCACCACGGTAGGGGATATGCGTCAAATCAACGCTCGCCGCCACTTTGAGCATTTCCATGGTGAGATGGGATGCACTGCCAACTGCGATAGAAGCATAAGACATTTTGTGTGAACTATTTTTTGCATAAGCCACAAATTCAGGCACGCTCTTGATAGGCAGTGCAGGGTTCACCACCAAGTACTGCGGTGTTGTCACCGCGAGCGTGATGGGGGCTAAATCTTTCACGGGGTCGTAAGGCATTTTGTCGAAAAGACTAACGTTGATAGCCAAGGGGCCGTTGTAGCCAATTAACAGGGTATGTCCATCAGGAGGTGATTTGGCAACAAAGTCTGCACCAATATTTCCGCCAGCACCGGGTTTATTTTCTACGACAACTGGTTGACCAATAGCTTCTGAGAGTTTGGGTGCCACGATACGCGCAAGCACATCGTTGGTACTGCCTACGATGGGAACAATAATTTTGACGGTTTTGTTGGGCGACCACTCTTGTGCAAATGCCGTGAAGTTGGCACTACAAAAAATGAGTCCGACAAGCGCAGATTTCCAACGGATTAATTTATTCATAAACATGTCCTAAAAGTAGCTGCGGGTTAAATGGAGAAGAGTGGTTGGTCTAGGCCATCCGATAAGTTGTCTTGTGCCCACGCCACGGGGTCTATCTCTCGCTGCAAAAGAACGCCAGCGGCGCGCACACGTTGTTCTTTAGCATCCAGTGCAGGGGGTTCCACACCTTTTTCTAAGCCAACAGCCGCTTCGTGCAACATGCGTCGCGCCATAACAATAGCTTTGTCTGTGGGAAGTAATTTTTCATCTGCATGGTTTTGGATAGAGCCCATGCTTTCTTGCAAAGAATAGTCTTGGGCTGAGAACCCAAATACGCCACTGTAGGCGCGCTTTTCTTTTTGCGCTTGGCGGTCCATCAAGTAGTCGTTCTTGTAATTGGACTTGGGAATAAAACTACCGGGTGCTTCATATTCCACATGGATACCAAGGCCGGCTTGCATCGCTTCACGCTCTTCATCCGACAGTGGCTGATTGGGTTGCCAGTTCATGCTCCACGCCCAGCAACTGTGGTCATCGATCGGTACCCAAATATGCCCACCCAATGCATGGTGGCCAAAAGGAGGAATGAGCGTGAACCAAGGGAACAGCCATTGGGTGATACGCCAGTAATAGGAATCTGTCTCACCATTGCGTCTGCCAAATAAGGTAAGGCCAAAATTATTTTTTTCAATCTCAAACACCACATTGCCGTCCGCCTTGATGTAGTCCAAGCCCTTTACACCTTTATGCATAGGGTCGTTATCGACTTCGTAGCGATGCACATATGACACATGGCTGGTGTCTATTCCGCCTTCCATCGCTTGTAGATAGTTGGTGTATTGGATGCGTTTAGAAACGAAAACATGGCTCTCTGGTAAGTTGCACCATTCCAATTCAGGAGGTTCAGGCTTTTTATCTTCTGGACCCATATAAGCCCAAACGATACCGCCACGTTCTACGCAGGGATAGCCTTTGATGTGCATATGCTCGCAGGCTTTGGGTGCTGATGGCACTTCGATGCATTTGCCATCGCCATTGAACTTCAGTCCGTGATAAGCACAACGAATTCCGTTATCTTCGTTGCGACCAAAAAACAATGACACACCGCGGTGCGAACAAAACTCGCTGATCAAACAGGCTTTGCCGTCAGTGTTACGAAAAGCCAAAAGCTTTTCACCCAGTAATTGCACTTTGACTTGTGGGCCATCTGGTTGGGCAATTTCGTTAGACATCAATGCTGGTACCCAGTAGCGACGCATCAAATTTCCCATGCGGGTGCCTGCATCTGTATGTATCAGTGTTTCTGCCATGTCTTTATTCATAATGCCTTCTCCCTCTACCTGTTTTAAACGCTGCCGTAGGATATCAGGCTATTACTATTACCTTAAGAAGGTTTCATCCATCTATGTCACTTTTTACACTCGCTGGTAAGACAGCACTTATCACTGGATCTGCGCGCGGAATTGGGTTGGCTATGGCAGAGGGGTTAGCCGCTGCTGGGGCGCATGTGATCATCAATAGTCGCCAACGTGATTCGGTCGATGCGGTGGTGGAGCAACTCAAAGCCAAGGGCCTGCAAGTCAGTGGCGCCGCGTTTGATGTCGCGCAAGAGGACGACGTGCTCAGCGCATTTGATGCATTCGACAAAGCGGGTATGGCGATCGATATTTTGATCAACAACGCGGGTATCCAACACCGCCAACCTATGGTGGAGTTGTCACTCAAAGATTGGCATCGTGTGATGGACACCAATATCACCGCTGCATTCATCGTTGGCCGAGAGGCCGCTAAGCGCATGATTGCAAGAGGCAAGGGCGGCAAGATCATCAACATTGGTTCTTTAACGAGCCAAGCAGCGCGCCCTACGATTGCGCCTTACACCGTTGCAAAAGGCGGCATCAAAATGTTGTCGCGTGCGATGGCCGCTGAATGGGCGCAATTCAATATCCAAGCCAATTCCATCGGACCTGGTTACATCATGACCGATATGAACAAGCCTTTGATGGAGAATGCGCAGTTCGATGCTTGGGTAAAAAGTAGTAATCCTGCCCAGCGTTGGGGTAAACCTGAGGAGTTAGTAGGCACCGCTATCTACTTGGCGTCTGAAGCTTCGAACTATGTGAATGGTCAAATCATTTATGTGGATGGCGGCTGGCTTTCAGTGCTTTAATGAATAAAATTATCAAAACTAACAAAAATATAAGTTGTCAAATTGAGCCCTCTCAAGTTATGGTTTCGTCAGTCAAGACTCATATTGCTATTTGAGTTGCGCACTTTTCAGCGTTTCTCCAAGATGCGTCTTGCCGCTTTGATAGTTGCTTGTATTCCCTCGGTATACGCGTTGATCTATCTCTCTAGCATTTGGGACCCAGGCTCGCAATCTGTATCGCTTCCTGTAGGACTTGTTAATTTAGACAAGGGGGTTAATTACAGAGACAGTGCATTCAATATTGGCCTCAACCTCGTAGACCAACTCAAATCGAAACACGCTTTTGGATACGTTGAGATGGCGGATGAAGCGCTCGCAAAAAGTTTGGTGAAAAAAGGGGGCTTAGCGTTTGCAGTCATCATTCCTAACGACTTCAGTGCCAATGCAGTTCCAGGATTGGAGTCTGGCATTGGAAAGCTAGTTGTCTACACATCAGCTGGAAACAACTACGAGAGTTCTATTTTGGCAACCCAGTTCGCAAAAGAACTAGGGGAAGAGGTCAATAGAACACTCAATGAACAAAGATGGGCCTTGGTAATTTCTACCACCACTGGGTCGCAGCAAAATGTGGAGCGATTAAGAGAAGCGTTCGACCAACTACGCGCAGGCGCTAAAGAATTGGCCAGTGGCAGTGCCATGGCCGAAGCTGGGGGTGCCAAGGCACAAAAAGGGGCACTCCAACTTCAAGATGGAGTTCTCAAACTCGCTGATGGAACCAGTCAACTAGGAAACGGAGTGCGTGCAATCGAGGCTGGTTTGCCGCCAGTAGAAGATGTCCGTGGCCTTCGAATTGGCGCAGACGCCTTGGCTGCAGGCCATGTGGAGCTAGAAAAAGGCATTCAAGATGTGCGCAACGGTAGCGAACGCATTGTTAAAAGCGCGTCTGCGTTTAAGACTGACTCTGCAAACAGTGTTTTTATGCCGGCTTCTGTCACTGATGGATTAGAGCGATTTGTTGTCAGCGTTGGTCAATTGGATGACGGCATTTCTAAGGTGCAGCAAGGCCAAGAAAAATTAAGCCAAGGCGCAGCAACCTTAAGTAATAAGGTTCGCACCCTTGCATTTGGCGTACGTGACTTGCGTGCAAACCTTAAATCGATTACAGGTAAATTACCCGAGGAAACACAACTAGAGCAATTGCGCAATGGTTCGGCTGAGCTCGGTAAAACCACTGGTCAGTTACATGTGGGTCTGCAACGCGTCAAAGAAGGTGCTAACTATTTATACAGCGGGATTGACTTAATCGCTAATGAACTACCTGGTAATTCATCGACCATCGAGGGCAGCGCGGAAGGATTGGCGCATTCTGTGACGCCCAAAGTAGAGGTTGTAGCACCTGTTGAAAACTACGGAAGTGGTTTTGCACCCAACATTATTTCTATTGCGTTGTGGCTCGGCGCTGGTATCGCGGTATTTTTGATTCGTTTGCGAGAGTTACCCGATTACGCCCAAAACTTTTCTTTGTGGGCGCAGTGTTTTGGTAAAGCGGCCGTACCTGCGGGTGTTGCTATGGCGCAAGCTTTATTGATCTTGTTGGTAGTGTGGTTTGTCATGGGTATCACGATCAGCCATCCGTTTTTGCTGGCTTGTATGTTGGTGATCTCTTCCTTTACTTTTTTAGGTATTGTTTTTTTCCTGATCAAGACATTGGGCGATGTGGGAAAAATATTGGCAATGCTTTTACTGGCATTTCAAGTGTCTGCCTCAGGAGGAGTCATGCCTGTTGAGCTGAGTGGAAGTTTGTATGCCCAAATTAGTCCGTTTCTGCCTATGACCTGGGCCATCATGGGTATCAAAGCCTGTATGTTTAATGCGTTTGACGGTAATTGGGTGACCCCTATGTTGCTCACTATTGTGTGGGGCTTAACGTTTTATGTGGCAAGTTGTTATCTCGGGCACTGGCACTTTGTCAGTCGCCACCAAGTTGGAAAGAATGTAGATATCTAAATCCAGTTTTTGTTAAAGCACACGGCCTGTTCGTCCAATCGACCATGCTGCGGCAACAAGCACCAATCCCATTCCAAGGGTGAGCAAAATAGCAGTGACTTCTGCCAGTTGGTGTTTTTGCATCACGATGCGCATTCCCAGTGACTGGTAAATTTTTTGAATCTCTGTTGGCGAGGCCGCCCTGAAATATTCGCCGTGCGTAATCTCTGCAATACGCTTCAACGGCGCTTCGTCGAGCTTGACACGAACCGATACACCATGCGCATGAAGCACTGCGCCTTCTGGTGTACCAAACCCAATCGTGAATATCCTTACCCCTAAATCTGCCGCAACCCGCGCCATTTGTATCGTGTCTGGCCCCATATTGCTTTGACCATCAGACATCAAAACAATGACAGCAGATGTATTGCTAGCAGGTTCAAGTTTGACTTTCGGCGTGCCAGCGGGATTGGGTTTTGCGTTGCTAGGGTTATTCGCAGCACGCGCGGCTTCTTCAGGGTTGATTAACTTATCGATATCGAGGCCAGCATTAGGCAGCATGCTGGCTAACGCAATGACGATGCCAGAGCCAAGGGCAGAACCGCGTTGAAGCGGTAAATTATCGATGGCGCGTTTAAGGTCTTCGCGTTTGTCGGTGGGCGCTTGAACCAAGGCTGCTGTGCCAGCGACGCTCACCACCCCTAACTTTACAAATGCAGGTTGTTCTTGGACGATGGCTTTTGCTGCTGCCTGCGCCAACTCAATACGACTTGGCTGCACATCATTGGCGCGCATACTGCCCGAGCTATCAATGGCTAGCATCACAGTTTCTAAGCGCGAGGGTAAGAGCAATATGGCGCGTGGACGTGTCATGGCCAGCAACAAAACGATGAGGCCTAGCAGTATGAAAAATGCAGGCCAATGGTTACGTCCGCGTAAAGCTATGTAACTGCCCACCACAACAGGGACCAAGGCTAAGCCCCACAACATAAATGGCCACATCATCGAGACGGAATGGAGAGATGGCATTGTGGTGCTCGGTTTAAGCTGCTTTGCGGTGCGCGATACCAGAATGCAAACGCTTTTTACGCTTTAACATAAATTCGAGCAAAGCTTGCCCTAAATCTGCATCGGTTTGTAAGGTGAGGCAATCAATATGCGCTTTTTCAAATATTTTTTGGAGTGTAAGTTCGCGCTCTTGCGCAAGTTGCGCATAGCGCTCGCGAAACCCTTTGTGATTGGCATCAATCAAGACTTGCTCGCCAGTTTCTGCGTCTTGCACCGTAAAAAGCCCCAGAGCGGGCAATTGCATTTCCCAAGGATCTTGCAAACGAATAGCGATCACCTCATGGCGATGCGCTAACGATCCAAGGGCTTTTTCCCAGCCTGAATCAGATATGAAGTCTGACACTACAAATACGGTAGAGCGTTTCTTGCAATAGGCTTGTGCTTGCAAAAGCATATGGCGCAAGTCGGTCATTTGCGACAGGCCAGGTGTTTCGCATTGATGTATTACTTGCATCAATTGCAATACATGGGTTTTGCCAGTGCGAGCGGGCAGAACATGCTCAGCTTTTTGTCGACTCCCTGAAAACAACATGGCGCTCACAGGGTTGCCGCGTCGGGTCAATATCCTTGATAAAACAGCCACACACGCTACAGCCATGGACCGCTTAGATACAGACTGGGAGCCAAAACCCACAGAGCCAGACAAATCAAGCACGAAGCACGCTGTCATCTCACGGTCTTCTTGGTGTTGACGGACATAAGGGGTCTGCATGCGGGCTGTGACGTTCCAGTCAATATGTCTGATATCGTCATGCGGTTGGTATTCACGCAAGTCGGCTAATTCAACACCAGAGCCACGAAACAGTGTGCGGTAGTCACCTTGCAGTTGCCCATCAAGCCGCCTGATGACGCGCCAAGACAGTTGCGTCAGCAACTGCTCAAGCGCAATGGCGGTTGGTTTGGCTGAAACTGAAGAAGATGGTTCTGCGTCAGCCGAAGATTTACGACGACGCAGAAATTTGAACATGGGTTTCCAAGGGTTTGTCGGGCGCGGGCACCGCTTGCAATATCTGTTGAATCACTTGATCCGGTGTTAATCCATCTGACATGGCTTCGAACGATAAAACAAGGCGATGGCGCAATACGTCGGGCACGAGATCAATGACGTCTTGTGGCAGTGCGTATGCGCGTCCACGTAACAAGGCAAGTGCACGTGCACCTTCTATGAGACCAATCGTTGCGCGGGGGCTTGCGCCGAAAGTGATGTGTCGCGCTAAATCAGGTAATCCATAACGTGCAGGGTCGCGCGTAGCGGAGACCAATCGCACAGCAAAGTGCATCAAAGCCGGATCTACATAGCCTTTGCGACACTGCGCTTGTAGATGCATCAATTGCTCAGTGGTAGCCACAGCGTTGACACCTTGCGATGGCCCTGTGACGCGCTGCACAATGACATATTCTTCTTCCTCAGAAGGGTAGCCCACCAGTACTTTCATCATGAAGCGATCCACCTGAGCTTCAGGCAGGGGGTAGGTGCCTTCTGTCTCTATGGGGTTTTGTGTCGCCATCACCACAAATGGTTTGGGCACGAGGTGACTTTCACCTGCAATGGTCACTTGGCGTTCTTGCATGACTTCGAGCAAGGCGCTTTGCACTTTGGCTGGCGCGCGGTTGATTTCGTCTGCCAGCAATAAATTAGCAAATACGGGTCCAAGCAAAGTTGTGAAATCACCTGTTTTTTGGTTGTAAATGCGATTACCAACTAAGTCTGCTGGCAACAAATCGGGCGTGAACTGTATGCGTTTGAATTGACCGCTAAGTACTTTGGCCAAGGTGTTGACAGTCAAGGTTTTTGCAAGCCCTGGTACCCCTTCAATCAGAAGATGGCCTTGCGCCAAGAGGGCTACCAAAATGCGCTCTAGGAATGCATCTTGGCCAACCACCACGCGTTTAACTTCGTATAAGACCCGTTCCATCACAGCGGCCGTTTCTAAGTGGGCGGATGGCAAGGATGAAGGTTGCCAAAGTGAAGATTCGTTTTGCATGCAATCAGCTTTCTTTAAAGAAATGTTTAAAGATTAAAAGGGCGGGATTCCAACGGAAGTACCCACGCTTTCAATGGTGGTGGCAAATCCAATGCCAATAAATGTTTTAGCGCCAGAAGGGTTCAGGATAGCGGTGACGATCCCCACTACCTCTCCGGCCATATTGACCAAGGGCCCGCCTGAATTGCCAGAGTTGGCCGCTGCATCAAACTGTATGAGCCCTCGTAGAGAACGTAATTCATCAATCTTAAATTCACGCCCTAAACCTGAAACAACGCCAGCAGATACAGATGGCCCCATGCCAAAAGGAAAACCGACGGCGACAACTTCGTCACCAGGTAAGAGTTCTTGGCTAGAACCCATCACCGCTGGTTGCAGGTCATCTGGTAATTTGTCTGGTTTGAGGATGGCCAAATCATTTTCTGGTCGCACACCAATCACCTTGGCCTCCGATTCAAATCCATCATAAAAAGTCACGACAAAGCGCGAGCCTTCATTAACCACATGCAGATTGGTCAAGATCGTGCCATCGTCTTTGATGACAACGCCGGTACCAACACTGGCTTCTACTTCGCCTTCTTTGGGTTTCTTAGGGTTGATACCAAAGCCGCGAACACGCACAACAGAAGGGCGAATGAGCTCAGCCGCTTTGGCAGCTCGGGAGGGTAGATTTTGTGTGTTGAGGGCATGTAAAACAGCGGCATTGATATCTTCTTGCGTGAATTTATCTGGCCCAGGGGGCCATAAACCATAGAGAAGGGCAATACCAAGCCCAACAATCAGGCTGGCGATTCCTGCATAAATCTTAGCGAGTCGCATAAGTTGAAACCTTATCACACAGCGGTGATACAGTGAAAACTTCGGCAGCAAACCCCTTGAACTATGTACTTTGTCTGGCCAGACCTTTTATGGGCTTTAACAGGGCTTCCCCTATTGGTGTTGCTATACGTTTGGCTATTGCGCCGACGCGTTAAATCTGTAGTCGCTTTCTCGAGTTTGTCGTTGATCAAACCCGCGTTAGGAAAATCCAAGCCTTGGAGAAGGCATGTTCCGCCTTTTTTACTTTGGCTCGCCATAGGCTGCGCATTGATAGGGCTGGCAAGGCCCAAAGCACAAGTGACTTTGCCTGCAGACTTTTTGACATTGGTCATGACGATGGACGTATCGCGCAGCATGCTTGCACAAGACGTACCCCCTAGCCGTATCGAGGCCGCACAAACAGCCGCCAAAGCTTTTTTAAAAGACCTGCCGAGTAATGTGCGTGTTGGCATTGTGTCTTTCGCAGGCTCGGCCCAATTGGTCCAAGATGTGACTGACCAAAAGGACGATTTAATTGCTGCGATTGACCGTTTTCAGTTGCAGCGTGGCACAGCCACCGGGAGCGGTTTGTGGTTGTCACTCGCGACTTTATTGCCTGAGGCGGGTATTGCGCTGGAGTCTGTGGTCTATGGACAAGAGTTTGTGCTCTCCAACGGAGGTGGCGGTGCTCGTCCACTAGACAGCAAAACAAAAACAGAAAAAAAAGAACCCAAGCCAATGCCGGTTGGCTCCTACACTGCCGGCGCGATTGTGTTGTTGTCGGACGGAAGACGCACCACCGGCCCCGACCCCATGGAGGCTGCGCAGTATGCGGCTAATAGAGGTGTTCGTGTTTACACCGTGGCTTTTGGTACGCCTGATGGATTCATTCCAGGCATGGAGGGCTATACCTACTACACCAAAGTAGACGAAGAAACTTTGCAAGCGATTGCAAAAGTGACTGGCGGTGAGTTTTTCAAAGCAAGCAATGCTGATGATTTGAAAATGATTTATCAAAAACTATCCTCCCGCTTTTCAATGGAAAAAAGAGAAACGGAAATTACCGCTTTGTTTGTCCTTGGCTCTGTAGTTCTCATTGTTTTATCGATATTTTTATCTTTGATTTGGTTTCGCCAACCCAGAGCACTCCCTGCCCGCTTGCAAGTTTAAAAATGTCCACAGAATCAAAACCGTTTAAGCCTTCCCAGCCACTGAAGTCTGCACGTATTACGGAAGGGATGGATCGCACCCCACATCGCGCTTTTTTACGCGCAATGGGCGTGGCTGAAACAGATTTTGGTAAGCCCTTTGTCGGTATCGTGAGTCAGCACGGTGAAACGACGCCTTGCTCTTTGTCGCTAGGCTCACAGGCGGATGCCGCTCGATTGGGTGTGGCGAGCGAGCAGGGTATCCCCGTGTCTTTCACAACAGTCTCTGTCTCGGATGGTTTGTCGATGAACCACAAAGGCATGCGTATGAGTCTGGTGTCACGTGAATTGGTGGCAGACTCGATCGAAGCGGTGATGGTGGCCCATGCATACGATGGATTTGTGGGCTTTGCAGGATGTGACAAAACATTGCCCGGCGTGATGATGGCTATGGCGCGATTGAATTGCCCCAGTGTGTTTGTCTATGGAGGTTCTATGCTTCCTGGCAACTTAAAAGGCAAGGACGTCACTATATTGACTGCCTATGAAGGAGTGGGGGCAGTTTTAGCGGGACAAATGACGCAAGCCGATCTCAAAGATCTGGAACGCAGTTGTGCGCCTACCGTGGGTTCATGCCCTGGTCAATTTACGGCCAACACCATGGCCATGGTGGCGGAAACATTGGGTCTTGCCATCCTAGGTTCAACGATGATGCCAGCGGTATATAGCGAACGTTTGGCCTTAGCGCGCGAGGCAGGGCGCCGCGTCACGCAAATTATTCGAGAGGGTGGGCCACTCCCACGAGATTTGATTACCCGTAAATCTCTAGAAAACGCAGCTGCCGCTGTGGCTGCAACCGGCGGCTCTACGAATGCTGGTTTGCATTTGCCAGCTATCGCGCATGAAGTAGGGATTGCGTTCACATTAGAGGACGTAGCAAAAGTATTTGCGCGCACACCGTTGATTGCCGACCTACAACCTGGTGGTAAATATTTGGCGCTTGATTTGCATCGTGTGGGTGGCGCGCGCGTTGTCCTCAAGGCTCTTTTGGATGGTGGGTATTTGCACGGCGATACTTTGACACTTTCAGGAAAAACGTTGGCAGATGAATTGTCAGATGTAGCCTTGCCTGATGGCCAAGTTGTTTATCCAACCAATAAGGCCTTGATGGCAACAGGTGGTGTGGTAGTTCTAAAAGGCAACTTGGCACCAGAAGGCGCATTGATAAAAGTTGCTGGACTCAAGCAGTTGGTATTTAAAGGGCCTGCGCGCGTTTTTGAATCGGAAGAAGATGCATTCATCGCTGTAACCGCACGAGACTACCAAGCAGGCGATGTATTGGTGATTCGTAACGAGGGCCCCAAAGGTGGACCTGGTATGCGCGAGATGTTGGGGGTGACAGCGTTGGTCTATGGCCAAGGCATGGGTGAAAAAGTTGCCCTGCTAACAGACGGAAGATTCTCTGGTGCCACGCGTGGAATGATGGTCGGCTATATTGGACCAGAAGCAGCAGAGTTAGGGCCTATTGCTTATGTTCAAAATGGTGACACGGTTCACATCGACGCACAAGCCGCGACCTTAGACGTGTTGGTGGACACCGCCACATGGGAGGCGCGTGTCAAAAGTTACCGACCGCCAGCGAAAGAACACCTCCATGGCGTACTAGAAAAGTATGCGCGCTTGGTATCCCCTGCACGCCTTGGCGCCGTCACACACAGTGGTGGGCTGAAACAGGACTAATTTTTTTAAACCCTTAATCGTGCGCTTTTTTTGTTTGACTACCCAAGTAGGCTGCGAGTAAATCCTTGGGAATTTGAGCGCGTGCATTTAAGCTGATTGATTCAACACACTTATGAAAAGCCTGCATATCCAATGCATCTTTGGTTAAAACTTTGACCCCAATGTCCTGCATACGCCTAAGCGTGATGGCATCTTGCTCCGCAGCTAATTGACGTTGAAGTGCAGTAGAAGTATTGACGGCATGCGCGAGTAGTTGGCGCTCTTCTTGATCCAATGTGTCGTAACAAGCCATCGGACATACCAGCAGAAGTACGCCATAGAAATGGTGCGTCAAACTAACATAGGGATGGTGTTTCCAAAGCTCAAACCCCATGAAGTTAGTTAAAGGATTTTCTTGGGCTTGTACAACATCTTGCTGTATCCATGCCACCAAATCTTTGACGTCACTTGTGAGAGCTTGAAAGCCGATAGCATCTAAAGTGGCTCGGTAGAGCGTGCTGTCGAGTGTGCGAATTTTCAAGCCGACTGCATCTGTTGGGTGTTGGATAGGACGCACAGAATTAGACAAATGCCTAAAACCGTTATCCCAAAAACCCAATACATGAAACCCCGTTTTTTGACTAACCGCCTTAGTGAGTATTTCGCCTGCAGAACGGTCTAACGCTGCGAGAGCTGTTTCGCGACTATCCACCGTGAAGGGTAGCTCAAGCACCTCAAGTTCAGGAACCCTTGCTGACAAATAGCCTGAGGCCATATAGCCGATATGACGCGAGCCGTTCTCGATAGACACGAATAAATCTGCTGCTTTTTCCTGATGGTCTGTGACGTTGGGCAGCCAGTCGATGTCTGACTTCCATCCGTCACTCTTGAGTGTTTCAACGAGACAAGCTAAGCCCTGACTCAGAATAGAAGAGGATCCTTGATATCCTGCTATGCGAAGCATGAAATCGATTTAACCTTGGATGTTGGCGTCTTGGATGATTTTTTTCCAACGCTGAAAATCAGACTCGACGATACGCTCTAACTGCTTGGCAGTTTTGGGCCAAGGCTCAAGTCCTGAGCGAATCAGTTGCACTTGAAAGTCTCGGTCTTCACTGATCGATTGGGCTTCACGCTTAAGTATCTCAACCACATCAGATGGAACATCTTTGTGAAAGAACAAAGCGATCCAAGAAGAATAGTCGTAATTGGCTACACCTTGCTCTTGCAAAGTAGGTATGTCTCTAAATTGCGCATGTCGATCAGTTCCGCAATAGCCGATTAAGCGCACTTTTCCGTCTGACAAAAACGGTTGCGCCAATGAAAGTGCCATCGACATCACCTGAACTTCGCCCGAGGCTACTGCCAGTGCGGCTTGGCTTGCGCCCCGGTAGGGTATGTGTGTGAGTTGGGTGTTGGTGAAAGCTTTGAACATCTCTGTAGCCAAATGCTGTGGACTACCCACGCCGCCCGATGAATAGGTAACAGGTGCCGCTGTATTTTTTGCTTGTTGGATGAGGTCTTGCACATTCTTAATTTTTGAGCTGCCAGGTACAGCAAAAAAAGTTGGGATGTTGGCGACGCCTGCAACAGGTACAAAATCTTTGCGCGTGTCCACTTTCATATTTTTGGCTTGCAAGTGGGGCAAGATCGTCATGATGCTGTTGTTGAGTGCAGCCACAACCAGTCCATCTGTTCTGGCTTTACTCAAACGATCGAGTCCTACTAGCCCAGCAGCAGCAGCGACGTTTTCAACAGCAAAGCCTTGGCCGAGTTTTTGTGTCAAACGCTCAGCCATGTGTCGAATAGCCACATCGGATGCGCTGCCTGCTTGCAAAGGCATGATGATGGTGGATGCGCTACTGGGATATTTTTGCGCCCAAGTCGAAAAGCTTACCAACGGTAAAGCAACGAGGGGAAAAAATTTACGACGCTTCACGTTGAAATCTTTAAACTTCGAACGATATTGCCAAAAAACTCGTAGTCTTTGGCAATCACTGCATTGAGCGATTGGGACGATGTACCAGTCCCAACTGAAGCGAATTCAGTAAGACGCTTTTGGGTATCCGCGTCTTGTGAGACCTTGACCAAGTGCTTATTTAGCATCGCAACAATAGGTTCAGGCGTTCCACGGCGAGCAAAGAATCCATGCCATGTGCTGCCAATAATTCCGTCTTCGTCTAAACCAGGTTGGAAACTATTGATGGTGGCTACGTTGGGTAGCGCTGGAATGGATCTGCCACCTGTAACCGCTATTGCTTTTACGCCACCTGAAAGTACGCGAGGAACTGCCGTTCCAGAACCTTCAAGGAAGAGCGGCACAGTGCCTGACATGACGTCAATCGCCGGATTACCTGTATAGGGAATGTGATTGATTTTGAGGTCTAACTGTCTTGCCCAATATTCCACTGCGAGGTGGGGATGTGAGCCAACACCCAAAGAGGCGTAGTCCAATTTACCAGGATTTTTTCTTGCAAATTCAACAAGCTCTTTGAGGTTATTAAAGGGTGCATTAGGAGTGGCAATCAGTACATGCGGTAGTGTGCATACTTGGCTGATGGCGGTAAAGTCTTTGACTGGGTCTAGATTGTTTTTGGGATATACATGCGGCGTGATCGACATGATGGAGCGGACTGCATAAAAAAGGCTGTAGCCATCGGTAGGGCGTTGCATGACAGTGTCCCAACCGAGTGCGCCACCAGCACCCGGTTTGTTTTCAACTACGACAGCTTGATTTATTTCCTTGGACAATTTGTCAGTAAAAATTCTTGCGACAACGTCCACATTGGCGCCGGCCGGAAATGGAACAACTACACGAATTGTTTTATTTGGAAATGCATCTTGGGCAAATGAATTTGTTGCTCCAAGCATTCCGGATAAGCCTAGGCCAAAAACGATAGATCTTCTGGTGTTTTGTTTGTCTGAATTCATGAATTTGTCTCCTAAAGTAATTTGAGATTAAGGGATGATGACGCTAGAACCACTGGTTTTACCAGATTCAAGTTCAGCATGGGCTTTGGCGATATCTTGCATCGCATAGCGTTGGTTAATCGTGATTTTTAAAGCACCTTTTGCAAACAAATCAAATACTGCTTGGGCTGAATGCCTTAGTTCTTCAGTAGACGTTGTGTAAGTTACCAAGGTGGGACGTGTGAAATACAAAGACCCCATTTTTTGCAAGGTGCTGGCAGGGATAGGAGGGGGTGCTCCGGTTGTTGTTCCAAATGAAACGAAATACCCTCTTGGCGCCAAGCTGTTGAGGGATTGGTCAAATGAATTTTTTCCTACCGAGTCATACACAACGGGTACGCCAGCGCCATTGGTAATTTCTTTGACACGGGCAGGGATATCGTCTTTCAATCTGTCTAAACAATATTCATAACCGTTGGCCAGAGCGAGTTTGACTTTATCTGGCCCTGCTGCAACTCCAATCATGTGTGCACCGAGGTGCTTACCCCATTGGCCGGCCAATAAGCCAACGCCGCCTGCTGCTGCATGCATCAACACATATTGTCCTTTTTGGACGGGATAGCAACGGTGCATCAAATATTCAACTGTCATGCCTTTGAGGAGTGACGCAGCAATTTGTTCGTCCTGCATATGTGCAGGGGCATGCAGTAGGCGAGTTGCGGGGTAGTTGCGATGTGTGGCGCATGCACCCAGTACTGGACCACTGGCATAGCAAACGCGATCTCCAACTTTGAAATCTTTTACTTCCGATCCAATACTTTCAACAACACCCACTGCTTCTGTTCCCAGTCCGGTGGGAAGAGGCGCAACATATTGTCCTGAGCGGGTGTAGATATCTTGAAAATTGAATCCTATGGCGGTGTGTCGTATGCGAACTTCACTAGCCGCTGGCTGCGGCAGCTCTAGATTTTCAATTTGGAGGACCTCAGGCCCTCCAGTGGAATGGATGCGAACAGCTTTCATAATTCTCTTTGGTTAAATGTTGATACGGTGCAGTGAGCTTATTTGGAAACCATGACATCAGCGGTAGCTTTTTCATTGGCACCACTATCCGTCCAAGCGGGTACCCGCCCCATGCGAGCGGCTTCTTCCCAAGCAAAATTGAGTTCAACTTTGATGCCATTAATGGGTTCACGCATAAAAAGTTGATAGAGGTTCGAGTTGTGGGCCTTTCTCTCACTAAATTCAACACCGTTTTTTGTAAGTCTGTCCACAAACTCTTCCATGCCGTCGCAATTGAGGCATAGATGGTCGATGCGTCCAGAGCCAGGGGCACCAGCGGCCGAGTAGTCCGTGCCGGCTTTGTCAGAGGGTGTTTTTAAGTAGGTATCTTGGTGCTCAGAGTGACGCGCTTTCCCAATGTGGATGACGTCTTGTTCGCCGATGTAGAGCCAATAAACAGGGAATCCAAATTCAGGGTGGTAACCGTTGCGAAAGCCCAAATTGTGGCAAAACCAATCCCTTGTTCCTTCCGGATCGTCGGTCAGTATGAGTAGGTGTTCAAGAAAGCGAAGGCCCATTTTTACTCCCTAAGTTACGTGTGCTAGCTGGTATGGAAAAAATTATTTGCGTGTAGGATCACTCAAAATTGTCCACAAAGCAATGGGGTTTTCATCAGCATAAGGCGCATTATGGGTCTTGCGCCAATGGATAAATTGTGTATTTCTTTCTGGTTTAATTTAAGACAACATGCCACAACATTAGCAAAGTAGGCCATCAGTGAGTTCCACAAACAACACTTCAAATACTATAGCCCCAGTTCACATTGGATTAGTTGGTTACGGCTGGTGGGGCAAGATTATTGCTAAGCAAATTGCAACTTCCAATCGGTTAAAACTGTTAGCAATAGTTGAGGTTGATGAGGGGTTACGCCAGCAAATGGCGTCTGATCCATTTTTAAAAGATGTGCAGGTCTTATCCAGTTTTGACGCGTTTCTAAAAATTACTGAACTAGAGGCGGTCATTCTTTGCACGCCGCACCTGCAACATGCAGATCAAATTGTCAATGCAGCGCAAGCTGGTAAGCATGTGTTTTGTGAAAAACCCCTGTGCTTAACCTTTAGCGATGCGCAGCGCGCCATTCAAAGTTGCGTTCAACATAAACGGGTGTTGGGTATTGGACATGAGCGCAGATTTGAGCCTTCGGTCATTGCCTTGCGCAAAGAGATTGAAGCAGGAGTCTTCGGTACTATTTTGCAAATTGAGGCTAACTTCAGCCAAGACAAATTCTTTGCTTTACCCAAAGACAATTGGCGTCTTTCTAATAAACACGCACCTGTCGGTCCATTGACGGCAACTGGTATTCATTTGGTCGATTTGGCTATTGCTGTTTTGGGTCCTGCAGAGTCAGTTTGGGCGAACTTAGCCACGCGCGGTTCTTATTTTGAAAACGGTGACACGCTTGGCATCATGTTGGCTTTCCCGGGTGGTGCCAATGCGCTCATCAGCGCTATGTTGGCGACACCCTTTGAAGGCCGTTTTGCTGTCTATGGATCAAAGGGTTGGTTTGAAATTCGCGACCGCAAGCATCCTGAAAACCCTGCGGGGTGGGACATCAAGCGTGTCATGCAAGGTCAAGAGCCCGTGACAAGTTTTGCAGACCAGTCTCCTACTGTATTGGCTAATCTTGAAGCTTTTGCAATGGCTATTCGAGGCGAGCAGGCCTACCCAGTTACTCATAAAGAAATGCTCGCTAATGTTGCGGCACTTGAGGCCATCATGAAATCTGTGATCTCTAAGAGTATTGAAACTATT